>JAGQIY010001306.1 GCA_020430865.1 Myxococcales bacterium | reverse complement strand
CGCTGCGTCAGGCTTTCGCCCATTGCGCAAGATTCCCCACTGCTGCCTCCCGTAGGAGTCTGGACCGTGTCTCAGTTCCAGTGTGGCTGTTCATCCTCTCAGACCAGCTACCCGTCTTTGCCTTGGTGAGCTTTTACCTCGCCAACAAGCTGATGGGCCGCGGGCTCATCCCCGAGCACGAGCTTTCATGAAGAGGCCCGCTTTGGCCACAACGCCCGAGGACGTCGTGGTCTTATGCTGTATTAGCCCTCCTTTCGGAGGGTTATCCACCACTCAGGGGTAGATTACCCACGTGTTACTCACCCGTGCGCCGCTGTACTGGGGCCGAAGCCCTTTCTCGCTCGACTTGCATGTGTTAAGCGCGCCGCTAACGTTCGTTCTGAGCCAGGATCAAACTCTCCAGTTAAATCCTGTCGGCTAACGTACGCTGCATCGGTTTCCCGACGCTGACGCCGTCGCCTATACTCTTCGCCAATTGACTAGTCTCGGTGTGGTGTGGCGGCTCCGGAGTCGTCTCTCGACGTTCCTTCATCCGCTGGCGACTGGGCCGAGGTATCTCAGCTGCGTCACCCACCGACGACTGTCTGGGCCCACGAACTTCGTGGTTTTGTAGGACTCAGTTTTCAAGGACCGAGGGGAGGGTTCCTCCCGGCGGGCTGCGGAATCTAGTTTCCGCCGGGGGCTCTGTCAACTCCGATTTTTTCTTTTTTTCGGAGTGGGTAGCCGGGATTTCGGAGGTGCGATCTCTCGCTTCGAAACAGCCACCCGGACCGCCGTGCCCAGCTCGGCATCCTGTCGGAGCCTTCGCTTTGGCGGTCGAGCCTCGGGAGTCACAGGGCCCAGGACAAGCTGTGGAGATGTTTGAAGTCAGGCCGTTGTCGGCGCGACCTCTCTCCACTTTTCGTCCGAGGGAGGACCCGGGGATCACCCGTTCCCCGCTGGCTTCCGGGAGGGCCCGTCCGCCGTTGGGGAGGCGGCTTCTCCCTCATTCCGCCCCCTTGGTCAAGCACACCGATGATCTTTTTTCCGGCAGGCGGCTGTGCGGTCGTTCAGTTGAGCGCACGTCCCCGCAGCAATCTTCGGCTGTTCGTGATCTCGACGCACGCTCGCTGGGACCGACTTTTCGCGGTCCCCGAGCAGGTGGTGGCGCGCGCCAGGGCCTCGCCGCGCACACGATCTGCAGGACACCTGCAGTTAAGTGCGGAGAATTCGACGCAAGGAAGGGGATCTCGACTGCCGACTAGGCTGATGCCGCTCTCGATTGCAGGGCGAGTTGCAGTTGTTGGCGGGCGTCGTCCCCTCGCGGAGTAGGCTCGGAGCGTGGCCTTTGCAGGGAGACGCTGGGTTTGGAGCGCGTTGGCGCTGTGCGGAGCGCTGGGCCTGAGTGGGCCTGGCGATGCCGCGGCCACCTCGAGCTGTGGACGCCCTGGTGCGCCGCCCTGCCCGTTGCAACGGTGGATGCGAGAAGAGGTGGCAGCTGCGCGCTATCGGCAGGATCTTCCCGCGCTCGCGAAGCACCTGGAGCACCTCGCGGAGTGGAATCCGGAGCCGGAAGCCTGGAGCAAGTGGAGTCGCTACGCGCGTGAAGGGGCCGAGGCAGCGCGCGCGGGCCGTCGGGCGGACAGCGTCTGTCGGAACTGTCATCGGGACTATCGTCGCCGCTTTCAGGCGAAGTACCGGAGACGCCCAGCGCCAACCAGCGCCCCGTGAGCGGCAGCGCGAGTGACTCGTTCGCCGCGCCTCACCCCCAAACCAGACCGATGGCACTCCGACGAACCACGACCTCGAGGGATCGCCGCCCGGGAATCATGCGCCGAGGGGGAGCTCGTCCGCGAACCAGACACCCAGTCGTTCACGTACCAGGGTGAGCTCGGCGCCGTTGGTCAGCCGCACGCGATAACCCAGGTCCCGCGAGTGCGGTCCCGCGATGTAGCGACCGAGGATGTCCAACGGGCACCACCCGCCCTGGAGCCACACCGACTCGGGGCGTCGGCAGTCGCCCAGCGCGGTCGACACGTCGACGTGAATCCAGCGCTCCGAAGCTCGGAGCACCGGATGCTCCGAGCTGAGTCCGGCTTCTTCTCCCAGATCGCGCAACACCTCTTGCAGCGCTCGGCCCGAGACTCCGAACGCGCCCCGAGGCAGCAACGCCATCAACGCGTAGCCGTCACTCAGGGTGTAGAGCGCGAGGCTGCGCACGGCGCCGCGGATGATGATCTCCCGGGAAACGTCCCAGTCGAGGGCGCCTGCCTCGCGCACTGCGTGGAGCAGCACCGCGGACTCGGCTGCCGCGATCTTGATGTCGAAGGGATCCAGCGCGCCGGCGTAGTCGACGGTTTCCCCCTCGCCGTCCGTCAGCGCGGCGGCGAGCACGCCGGTAGCGTCGCAGAACCGGAACAGGATCGCGCTGAAGGCCGAGACGGACTGGTCTCGACCGATGAGACTGCGGCGGCTCATCGCCGGACCCGTACGGCCGCGGTGAGGCTCTCCGCGGCGCGACTCACTTCGACCGGGCTCTTCGCCTCCGCCCCCTCCAGCAGCCGCTTCTCGGCGGCGTGGATGCGACGCACGATCACGTCGGCAGCGAGGCGCTGGCGCCGCTCCTCGAGCGGGACGTGCAGCGCCGGGGTTTTTTCTGCAAGGAAAATAACGTGAAAGCCGAAGCGAGTCTCGATGATGGGGCTGAGCGCTCCCACTTCGGCGATGGCGTTCGCCGCCTCGCTGAAGTCGGCGTCGAAGCGCATGTCGGGTGGCGCCGGATTGTCGGGCGTGACGGGACGACCGTCGGCGGTCATCGCTGGCAGCTCCTCGACGCGTACGCTCAGGCCGTCGCTGGGGACGGCCTTGGCTTTGGCGATGAAGTCAGCTTCGTTCTTGGCCCCGTGCACCGCCGCCAGGATCTCCTCGGCGAGGCGACGCGCGGCTTGCTTGTCGGTACCCTTCTCCAAGAGCACGACGGCGTGGCTGGTGCGGGCGGCGGGCGGACGATCGAACTCCAGCCAGCGTTCCCTGGTCAGGGCTTGCAGCTCCGCGTCGGTCGGTGCTCCCTTCGCGCGTGCAGCGCGCTCGAGCTGCTCGTAGAGAGCGCGGGCGAGCTCGCCTCTGCGGACGACCTGCGCTTCCGCTGGGCTGAGGCGTTCTGCGCTGGCTTGCGCGAACAGGCTGTCTTGCACGGCGAAGTCTCGCGCCCGCTCGAGGCTCACACGCTGCGCGCTGGCGATGCGGCGAACCGACACTGCCGATACGGACTCGCTGCCGACCACGGCGACGCTGCCCTCGCTCAGGCTCGTTCGTTGCGCCAGGGGAGCGGAGTCGTTGGCCCTGCTACATCCAGCGAGCAACAGCAGCGCAACCCAGCTCGTCCGCGCCGGCTTCATCGCCCTCCCTTGGGTCTGACCATGTCGGTCGCCGCCTTGAGCACCAGCGCACCCACGACGAGCCAGTACAGAGCTTCGAGATCCGCGCGCTTGCCCAGCGCGTGAACACCGACCCCAAAAGCCGCGATCGCCAGGACCATCAGGACAATCGAGAGCAAATCGACGGCGCGGCTCATGAGCGTTGGAACCTTACCAGAGCATCGCCGCCATGAAGCCCAGCGACAGCAATGCGACAGCCAGACCCAGGGGACGACTCGCAAGCTCGAGTCGGGTACGTGGGGTCTGCTGTCGAGTATTGCCGCGAGAAACGCCGATCAACGCCGCCGACGTCACCAGCGCGATCGCGGCGACCACCGCCACTGCGTGGCCCAGCAACGCGTGGAGCGGACGGTCGACGCGCCACGCCAGGAAGATCGGCACCAGCGCTCCCGCCAGTCCGAGCCCCATCACGACGCCGGCGCCGTTCGGCAGCATGCTGCGCGCCGTGAGCGGAGTGCCGGTGATGGCGTGGGGGTCCTGCTCGGGGATCGCGCCGACCTCACGCACGGAGCCCCAGCCAAACGCAAACAGCGCCCAGCCCACGCTACCCAGCGCGGCCCGCAGCGGATCGAGCTTGGCTCCAGTCAGCAGATCGCCGAGCAAGAGCCACGTGATCACGGCGAAGCCGACGAATCCGTAGACGCCCACCGCGCGTCCCGGCCGCTCACGATAGAGGGCGCCGATCGGGCCAGCGATCAGACAGACCAGAGCCAAGAACGCACTGAGCTTGGGCAGGGCTGAGGCTTCCCGCTGAGCGCTGGGCAGGGCGACGGTGACGAGCCAGGCATACAGCCCAGGCACGAGCACCCGGATCACGGCGGAGGGCAGGCGCCGGGTTCTTCCCTCTGGCTCCAGCCGTACCGCCGGACGCTCGCTCCTCGCGGGCTCGGATTCTGACCTCACGCTCGGACTCTAGCCTCACAACGCCCGCGCCGGGAGCGCCCCGCGCGTCGGATCGACCGCGGGAGTGCTGAGCACGGAGGATTTTTGGGGGGGAGGCGCGGCGTTGCCCAGCCTCGACCGCCCCTCAGGCGTTGCCAAAGCGCCGCTGATTGCGCTCTCTGGCCTTGCGCGCCTGCTCAGCGCGGTCCTTGGGCGGAGCGTTGGTGGTCAGCGACTCCAGCAGCTGGGCCGCGGCCTCGCTCACCTGATCCACGGCCCGAT
>JAGQIY010001305.1 GCA_020430865.1 Myxococcales bacterium | reverse complement strand
TCCCGCAACCCCGAGGCACACCAGCGGGACAAGGACCTGGCGGCCCTCGCGCGACGTGGCTTCAGCTTCGACGTCGCGCGTCGCGCGCTGGACGCTGCGCCGGGCGAGGACGACGACCAGAGCGACGATTCCAGTCCGGACCCTTGGGGTCGGCCAGGCGACGAGGGTCGCTACAGATAGGGTCCGCCAGCCAGGTCCACGATCGCGGCGTCGACCCCAGAGACCACGCGAGCCATGCGACCATAGTCCAGCGTCTCCGGCGTGTCCGTTTCCTTATGGTAATTCGGATTCCGAAACGGCGCGGTATCGGTGATCATCACCGCCGGGTAGCCGAACTGCCAGAACGACCAGTGATCGGACCAGTCGATACCCTGGACATCGCTGGCCAAGACATGCTGCTCGACCGGCAGCGTCGCGTGCTTGTGCAGGAGCTTGGAGGTCACGTCGACGAGCGGGGCCGAGGTCTCGTCTCCGAGCACGGCCACGAAGTCGCCCACGGGCGAGTGTTGCCTCGCGAGTGTTGCCGTCGGGAACTGTTGACTCTTGGGAGCGTCCGAGTAGTAGCCGATCGACTCCAGGCTGAGCATCGCGCGCACCGCGCGCCCCGATTCACTCAGCGACTTGGCGTAGACGTAGCTGCCCATGGTGGGGGTCTGGAAGTGCGGCGGCTCCTCGTTCACGAACAGCACGAAACGCAGGCTCCGCTGGTGCCGACGTCCAGCATAGCTGCGCGCCAGTGCGAGCACTCCAGCGACTCCGCTCGCGTTGTCGTCGGCGCCCGGAGTCCCGGACACCGCGTCGTAGTGCGCCCCGACCACGATCAGCTCGCCGCCGCGCAAGCCACCAGGGACCTCGACCTCCAGGTTCATCACCGTCGAGCCATCCAGCTCGATACCGTGGCGATTCACCTGATAGCCGGCCTGCTCGAGCTGTGCGCTGAGCCAATCCGAGATCTCGGCCAGCTCCCAGACGGCGTCGGAGTTGCGTGCGCAGGTTCGCGCCTTGCCGGGGCGGGGCTTGGGGCAAGTCAGCTCGGCGATCTTCTTGACGTCACGCTCGAGGTCGACGCTCAGGGCTCGTTCCTCGTCGGTCAGCGGCTCGAGGCCAGTACGAGCCGGCGTGGGCTCCGGTGCAGCGCTGGTCGCCTTGGGCGCGCTGGCGGGGCGCAGCGCTGGTGCCGCCGTGGTGGAGCATCCAAGCAGCGTGAGGAGGGCCGAGGTCAGCGTCACCCCAGCCAGCGTGCGCGCCGGGCTGGCGTCGACGTGCAAGACCCTGGAGGGCAGCCAGGCGGCGAATCGACGCTGCGATGGCGGCGTGAAGTGTTTGGACGTCATGCGGTTCCTTCCTCGACAACACCAGGTGAGAGCACGTCCTCGCGCTGCCGTCGAGGGCTGCCATCGCCTCGGACCCACAGCGCACCCCCGAGATTGGGTGAGGCGCATCCTGGCGACGACCGCTCGGAACGGAGCGCGGCCGCGCCGTCTGGAGCCGGGCTTGCGGTGGCTTCACGCTTGAACGACCATTGCAGGCTCACCGCGCACAACCGCGTGCATCCTGAACGGATTCGATGAACCAGCCTCCCCAGAGCGGCAGGCGCTCGGCAGTCGCGATCAAGACGCCAGCGCTCTCCGGGCGCTTCTTTTCAATCGGCGCGAAGCTCAGCCTCATGGTCGTGGTGGTGCTCACGCTGACCTCGCTGTTCGTGGTCAGCGAGCTCAGTGATCGCGCCCGAGCCGGTCTGATCGAGCAGAAGCGCATCGCGGCGACGATGGTGGTGGACTTGTTCGCTGCGACGGTGTCCGCGGCGGCCGACTTCGGGGACGAGGAGGAGCTGAAGGCCGAGGTCAAGAACTTGGGGAGCAATCGCGACATCGTCTACGCCGCCGTCTGGCTCCAGGACGACCCGAAGCCCGTCGCCGAGTTGGGCACGCCGGACGCTCACGGAGATCCGCCGGGAAATACCAGTCACGTGCACGTGCTCAGCGACCGCATCATCATCGACCACCCGCTCACGCGGCCCGGGGGTGAGCGCGTCGGCAGTCTGACGATCCACTTCACGCTGGAGCCCGAGAACGCCCAGTACCGCCGTACTCGCGAGCGCATCATGCTCTACGCCCTGGGCATGGCAGGCCTGCTCGCCTTCGTGGTGCTGGGTTTGGTGCGCGTGCAGGTGGTGCGTCCGCTGGGGCGACTCAGCCGCGGCATCGCGGACGTGCAACAGGGGCGCGAAGCCGAGGTGAAGGTGCGCGCCCATGACGAAGTCGGGCGACTGGCGGCCGCCTTCAACTCGATGGCGGTCGCCATCGCAGACCGGGAGACACGCCTCGAGGCGCTCAACCACCGGCTCCAGCAGCTGCTCGACCACATGGGTGAAGCGATCCTGGTGTTCACGGAACAAGGACGCGTCGGCAGGGTACAGAGCAAGCAGGCGGCGCGTGTGTTCGGCGAGTCCGTCGTCGGGCAGCCTGTGGCGGATCTCCTGTTTCCCGAAGGAAGCTCGAGGGTCGAACGAGAGGCCTTCGAGGAGTGGATGGAGGTCGCGTTCACGATCGGTCCAGACGACTGGGAAGACGTGGGAGCGCTGGCGCCCCGGGAGACCACCATCGCTCGCGGAACGCCGAGCGAGCGTGTGCTCCGCCTCGACTTCCGCCCCATCGTCGAAGACGGCCAGATCAAGCGGGTGATGCTGCTGGCAACCGACGAGACCGACAAGCGTCGCCTCGAGCGCACGGTCCGCGAGAACCAGGAGGAGCACAAGCGGCAGATCGGCGCGATGCGCAAGCTGGTCGCTGGGGGGGGCCAGCTCTTGGTACAGGTGCTCGATGGAGCGCGGGAGCGGCTGGGCGACTGCGAATCGGCGCTCGAAGGCTTGGCCGGTGATTTCACCTCGGAGCAGAACGAAGAGCTCTTCCGCTGGGCGCACACCATCAAGGGCGAGGCGCGCGCGTTCGATCTGATGGCACTGGAGAAGAGCGCGGCGGCGCTGGAGGACGAGCTCGCCAAGTTCCGCGGACGTCTGCGAGAAGGCGAGACCCTCGCCGGATCCACGGTGCGAGCCCGCCTGAAGCCGCTGATCGCGCGTGCCACGGAGTCGGTTGGCGAGGCCGAGCGCATGCTGGTCGAGGCGTCGCCCATCGGCCCCGCGATTCTCGAGCAGGTCACCGTGCGCCGCGCAGACCTTGCTCGCCTCGGCGAATTGATTCCTGACGGCAAACCCGTCGGCGACGCCCAGCAGGTGGCGCGCGTCGTGGAGCTGCTGGGTTCGCGCCCGTTCGGCGAGAGCGCGCTGTCCCTGCTGGATTCCGCGCCGCGCTGGGCGGCTCGCGAGAACAAGCGCGTGAGCGTCGAGGTCAGTGGTCGTGACGTTCCGATACCCCCTCGCCTGGCAAGGGTCCTGAGCGGCGTGTTGACACACCTGGTGAGGAACGCCGTGGCCCACGGCGTGGAGGTCGTGGAGGAACGCGAGCAGGCTGGTAAGCCCATCCCCGCTCGTATCCGACTAGTCGCGGAGGCCGCCGAAGCGGGGCCAACGATACGCGTGATCGACGACGGACGCGGGCTCGACCGGGTGGCGCTGCGGCGCGCGGCGGAGGCCGTCGATCAACCAGCTGTCGGCGCCGAGGAGCTAGCCTTTGCCCCGGGCATCACCACCAAGGACAGCTCGGGAAGCGAGCGCGCGTCGCTGCATGACGGAAGCGATCTCGCGGGCTTCGGCATGGGCCTGAGCGCCGTACGCACGGAACTCCAGAAGATCGGCTATCAGGTGCGCATCGTTGAAAGCGGAGACGGGAGCCACTCATCCGGGATCGAAGTGATAGTATCTCCTGCAGCGTTCAAGCGCTGATTGCCCTGGGGCCTCATGACCGACACTCAACGCATCCTCGTGATCGACGACAGCCAGGCCGTGCTCGCCCGAGCCCAGGCCGCGCTGAACGAGGCGGGGTACGAGGTCATCACGACGAGCCAGACCGTGGGAACGGCGCGCCACCTGCGCAGCTGTCAGCTGGTCATCATCGACTATCACATGCCTGGTATCGACGGTGGTGAGGTCCTGTCGTCCCTGCGCAACGCGGCCAAGACGGCTGGCTCGACCCCGCTGTTCTACCTCTACACGTCCGACGCCGACTTGGTCGGCAAGGGGCGCGCCCTGGGCTTCGACGGGAGCTTCACCGACAAGGGCAACGACGAGGCGCTCGTCAGTCAGGTGAACGCAGCCTTCCGATTGATCCGGCTGCGCTCGCTGTCCAAGAAGAGCTGAAGGGCCAGCTCGCGGGCGGCGCCGCTCGAAAAACACCTGCGCCGCTGGCTGCTGCCTGACACCTCTCGTGAGTTCTGCGATGGTGCGGGAGATGGCGCAGAAGGCACCGATCGTGATCGGCGTGGCGGGTGGCTCGGGCTCTGGCAAGACCACGGTGGTACGGGAGATCCAGCGCCTCCATGGCAACGGCTCCGTCGTCGTCCTGCAACACGACTGGTACTACCGCGACCGCAGCGGTGTCAGCTCCGACGAGCGCGAACACATCAACTACGATCACCCCGACGCGCTGGAGACGGAGCTGATGGTCGAGCACGTCGCCGCGCTCCGCTCAGGCGAAGCCATCGCAGCGCCGATCTACGACTTCAAGACTCACACCCGAAGCACGGCGACGAAGGCCATCGCCCCCCACGAGGTGATCGTCGTGGACGGCATCTTGATCCTCGCGGATTCATCATTGCGCGAGCTGATGGACATTCGCATCTTCGTCGATACCGACGCGGACATCCGCCTGGCGAGACGCATAAACCGCGACATCGTGGAGCGTGGACGCACCCTGGAGTCCGTGATGCGTCAGTACCTCGAGACGGTGCGCCCCATGCACCTCGAGTTCGTCGAGCCAAGCAAGCGCTACGCTCACGTGATCTTCCCCGAAGGTGGTCTGAACCGCGTCGCCGTGGACATGCTAGCGACCAAGATCACTTCGATCCTCGACGCACGCTGATCCCCGCCATCGGCTCAGCGCTCCTGGGAACCCGGCCGCCTCGGACGCGGCGTGCACGTTCTTCAGCGGGGGAGAGCTCAGGCAGCGGGCGCTCGCAGGCTCTCTCGTGTCTTCTGGCCGATACGGCGCCGGAGCTCCAGCACGGTCGCAGCCAGCCGGCGCAACATGTTCACCGCCAGCTCCGTGTGATCCTCGAGGATATCGATCAGGTCTCCCACCTCGACTCGCAGCACCACCACGTCGGTCTCGGCCACCGCCGTGTACCAGCGCGGCACACCCGCAATGGCATCCATGATGCCTATGGGACTGTTCGCGCCGAGTCGAATCCTCTGAGCAGGTCGCGCTTGCCCCGGCGCGCTCCCGGGCTCTTCGGGCACCTCTCCGGCGACGCACCCCGCAACGATGAACAGGTAGTAGTCGGAGCTGTCTCCGACGCGCCAGAGCGCCGTGCCAGCATCGTAGCGCCACTCGCTGGCGCCCCGCGCCAGCTCGGCCATCACCTCCACCTCGTGACGCCCCATGTCCTGCATGTTGCGCAGGAAGAGGATCTTCTCCACCAGACTGAGCCGCGGCAGCGAGTGCGGCGGGACCTCCGGCGTTTGCGCTGGTTCGTAGCCTCCGTCGAGCCCCAGCTCCCGACGCGACTCGAGCATCGCGCGCGACAAACCACCGAGCACCGCGACCAGGATGCTGAAGTGATCCTCGAACAGATCGAGCATGTCGTCGTAGCTGACCTCGAAGGCGATCACGTCGTCCGCTGCCACGAAGTGCTGGCCCGCCGGATCCTGCGTCATCGCCGCCATCCCACCGATCACGTCGTGGGGTCCCCAGCGACGCACCGCCACCCCATCCTCCAGGTAGTCCACGTGGCCTTCCACGATGAAGAAGATCGACTGCACCGGACGTCCCGGCTTGCTCATCGCGGTTCCCTTCGGAAACAACTGTTCCTCCGCGAACGCAGCAATGGCCGCGATCTCGCTGGGGCGCAGGTTCACGAACCCCGCAAACCGGCGCAGCGCGATGATGCGCTCGACCTGCTGACTCGGCTGTAGCTCAGCTCGCATTGGGCACCCCCCCGCTCAACAAGCGCGCGGCGCCACGCAACAGCTCATCGAACGCGCTCGGTTCCGCCGCCCGGCGCGGCTGTCTCACGCTCAGCGGCTCGTCCAGGCCTATCTCCGACGCTGCGTGCGCCGCGACCCGCCGGATCGCATCGTTGCGGTCATCCATCAGCTCGAACAACAGCCGGCCGACGACGCGCTCTGCTAGCTCCGCT
>JAGQIY010001304.1 GCA_020430865.1 Myxococcales bacterium | reverse complement strand
TAACCGCCGGAGGGAGTTCTCGTGGTAGGCGTCAGTCGCGCCTTCGAGTAGTGCGTTGAGACCGTCAAGGTTGACCCTGTTGAGCTCTTCGTATGAGGGTCGCCACTCGACGCGGAGCACTTCCGCTATCTGCTGAGCCATGCGCGCGTTCGTGCGGGCGACATCGATGTCAAGCCCGAGGGCATCACGCAGTGCGACGATGGCACGCTTCTCCCCACGTGTGCCAGCTTCCGCAGCACCCGTCAGCGAGAAGATCCGCGTTACGGCCTCCGCGACCGTGGCGGCGGGCAGGAAGAACATCGGATCGGCTGGCGCGGCGCACACTCGCTCAACGTAGTGCCCGCCCTCATCACCGCGGGATAGCGTGAGCTGAGTCGGTGCGATGAAGACGTCAACCGTGTGAAGGCAAGGAGGCTGCCCGACAGGAGACCTCGCTCAGCTGGCCACAGTCTGCGTGAGTGCAGCGCTCCTGGCCTCATGAACCATCGCTTCGTTGGCCAACGCGTCGCCCGTCGGGTTGAGGGGCGCATTCAGTACAGCGCGCACCAGTCGACGGGGCAGATCTGACGCATCGCGCTCAACGTGCGTACGGAACACATGCCACGCCGCTCCCACCGCGACGCCGTTACCCACCTGCTTGTACGACGCAGAGTCCCGCTGGCCGGCAAAGGAGAGCGTCCGACTGAAACCCTGCAGGCGCGCGGCCTCGTGTGGGGTTAGACGGCGACGCCGGCTGCCGATGACCGAGGTCTGCGTGATAGCCACAAGAGCGGGGAGGTAGGTGGGCGCCTTGGCTCGGATCCCGGAGGGTCGGAAGTGCATGACCGTTCCCCACAGGGAGCCGGTGTCCTGCGCCTGCCATTCGAGCTTGCGTCTCGACTCGGGGAACGTAGCGAAGACGGGGTTCGCGCGTGTCCAGTCCCGGATCACGTCGCGGTGCTCTTCGTAGAACCGGGCGTTCTTGATCAGGATCTGGGACTTCCATCGAGGCAGCGCTTCAAGCTCGATCGGATCAAGGCCACGCTCAGGGATCCACGCGTCAGCCCACAGTGGGAAGCCGGGGAGGCGGACGCCTCTTGCAGACCACATCCGCTGGACGAGGTCGTCCCACACATCAACCCAGGTTGTCTCGTCGGTCGTCAGCTGGTACTTGGACAGCTCAGCGATGGATGAGTCCTCGTCCAGGATCCATTCGGCATTCCAGTCGTGAACGTTCCAGCCGTCGACGGGGGCACGCACCACTGTCGGCGGAACGTCCGTCTCGTTCAGCGCACGCTCCCGGCCAACGTAGGTGCCCAGGATGAAGACGCGGTCGCGGACCTGGGGCGTCCCTCCGAGAGAGGGTGGGAGGAAGTGCGGGGAGAACACCGATGGTGTCGACGAGACGCGGTAACCGATCTCGCGGAGCGTCTGGATGATGACGTCCCACTCGTGCGTGTGGCGGGGGCCGGCGATGTTTCGCACATTCTCGAGGAGGACAACAGCCGGCGTCCGGTCTTCGAGGATCCGTGCGATGTTCCAGAAGAGCGTGCCTCGTGCCTCGTCCATGCCACGTTGGCGCCCTGACTTCGAGAACGGCTGGCAAGGAAACCCCGCGGCGAGGACGTCGTGAGCCGGGACGTCGACCGGCCCGTCATCGGGAGTGGCCATGGTGATGTCGGTGTTGACGACGGGCCGCCGCGACTCCGGCAGCGGTTCCACCCAGTTGCGCAGGTACGTGTGGCGCGCCTCGCGGTCGATCTCGGAGACGTAGACACACCGCCCGCCCGCGTGGTCAAGCATGGCGTGGAAGCCCCCGATGCCAGCGAAGAGATCTGCGTACCTGAACGCTGCAGAGTCCTTCGCCATGCCAGCAAGCTTAGCTGAAGAGTCAGCTAAGTCAAGCTCCCGCGCGGACTGATTGAAGTGGAGAGGCAGGGCGTCGTTCATGGGAGGGAGAGTCCTCTGGTCGTGCGCATCCCACAGGGTCGACCCGATGCGCTAGGGGCGAAGCATCACCTCGCAGGTGGTACTCCATCAAGAGGGTCCGACAGGCTGTGGAAACCAGGTCCGCGGTCGGGCTGCTGTGGACTCATCACCGCGTGGGCTACTGCGCCTGGGTCCCGACGCACCTGGCACTCCCACACTCTGACGACGTGCCATCCGTGTTCTTGTGCCAGTTGCGTGGACCGCCGGTCCCGCTCGGCGTTGCGGCGCATCTTGTCGGCCCAGAGCTCGGCGTTGGTCAAGTCCCCAGCAGTGGTGTAGCGCTGCGTTTTCCTTGAGGGGTTAGGCGGTCAGTGCGGGG
>JAGQIY010001303.1 GCA_020430865.1 Myxococcales bacterium | reverse complement strand
CGGCTGCTTCTTGCTTCGGCGCCTTGCGCTGGAGCGCCTCTTCGAGACCGATGCGCGCGCGCTTGCGGCGCTTCAAACGCTTGCCCTTGAGGCCGTGGGTGAGCCACTCGTGTCGGAGGCGAATGTTCCAGAGCTTTGCCATGTAGAGACTTCCTAGCTGCGGGGGGCGAGAGGCGCGGCGACGGCGGTTGTGGTGCCTAGCTGGAGCTCCTCACCCCCGAGAAAACCCAAAGGGGCGTTCTCATAGCCAACGCACGAGGCTCGCGCAAGCTCTCCCTTTGCGTCGCGGGTCCACGGCGGGGTGCTCCTGCGCGCCTTGTCCGCGGAGGCCTTTGGGATGCTGCGTGATTCGTGCGTTCGTCCAGCCGCCCACGGCACTAGACTACGTCGTCGTGGTTGGTGTCTCGCATGCGCCCAGTTTTCCCGAGGTGGGCCAGATCGTGCGTTCCCCACGCGGCTGGGGGTACGCGGTGCGAGCACACATCGGAGGTGGCCACTTCGGTGCTGTCTTCGACTGTCATGGCCCGTTCGATCAGCCGTTCGCGCTGAAGGTGCTGATGCCGGCGAATCGGCCCTACGCTCAGGTGCGACGGGAGTGGCTGGAGGAGGCGCGTCGGCTGTGGCAGCTGCGGCACCCCAATATCGTCTACGTCCACGACTACTTCGAGCGCGAGGGGCTGTTCTACCTGGTGCTCGAGCGCTGCGATCACAGCCTGGAGGACATGCTCGGGCAGCCGCTCACTGACCGCCTGGTGATCCAGCTCTCGCGCCAGCTGCTGTTCGCGATGCAGTACCTGATCGATCACGAGATCGTGCACAACGATATCCATGCGGGAAATATTCTCATCGTGCACGGCAAGGAGCCGGTGCCAAAGTTCAGCGACTTCGGCATCGCACAGGATCTGTATGGTCGCTCCGGGGTGCGTCCGCCGATCGTGAACAACCGCATCATGGCGCCCGAGGTCGCGCTCGGAGGCTACTCGACGGCCCAGAGCGACCTGTATCAACTGGGCCTCTTGATGTTCGGCATGTACACGGGTCAACCGCCGCTGGACCTCGAGGCGGGCTACGACGAGGTGATCCGGCAGATCCGCGATGGCGTGCCCCGTCGCCGAGCAGAGGCGCTCGGCACGCCCCTGGGGAACGTGATCAGCATCTTGCTGCGGCGCCACGAGCAGTATCGTTTCAACTCCCCAGCGCAGGTGTGGGACGAGCTCAGGAAGCTGGATGCCTGGACGGTTTCGACGACGACTCAGGCGGGGCTCCTGCCGCCGCCCGCCGCGGAGTCCGAGGCGGACTCGGGCCCGCTCTCGCAGCGTCCCGTCGCGCGGCAGAGCGGCCTGACCCAGCGCAGCATGCCCGCCGTGCGTTTACCGGAGGAAACGGTGCTTGCGTCGAGCCCGGTCAGCGGATCGCCGCCGACTCCACGCACCGAGCAGAGCGATCCGAGGGCCGCCGAGGCGCCGAGCGGGCGCGGGCATACCTGGCGGCCCCCGGAGGTCCAGGACGCGCCGCAGACACCTCGGGAGCTGCCACCCCCGACGCCCAGAGATCCAGCGCTCTCGCAGCCGAACCAGGCCGCTCTCGACGCGACGCGAGCTGCGTATACGAGTCCGCCGGACACCTCTCCGGCCACCCCGCGCACCCTCGAGGTGGACGAACCAGCTCCGCTCACCCCACGTATCGACTGACGACCGCAGCGTCGCCGCGCGGATTCAGGACCCCGCGCTGGCGGCGTCAGGGTGCGACGCAGAAGTCGAACTGAGCGGTGTCGGTGTCGGTGCCCATCGTCACCGTGATCGGGACTGCCCAGTAGCCGGCCATTTGCAGGTAGACCGGCTTCAGCTCGTACATGCCGTCGCCCATGTCGGTGACGGTCGTGGTCTGCGTGCTGCCGTGGCCGTGCTCCGGCATGTTCGGGTTCACGGTGAGCGTGGCGCCGGCGACGTCGTTGCCATCCGCGTCCTTCACGTGGACCATCCACGTGTTCTCCTTCTTGGCGGGCGGCGCGGGATCCGCGTCCATCAACATCAGCTCGAACATGCCCTTGCCGGTCATCTTCGACAGGCCGACCTCGTAGGTATCCGTGGCGTGGGTGCAGGTGTACGTGGAGCCCGTTCCTCCGGAGCCCTCGTTGTCCGTGGAGTCGCTGCTGCAGCCAGCGAGCACCAACCCGCTGATACCCAACGGCAGCAGCAGTCGACTCGCGAGGCGGAGGGCGCGGTTTGCGCGCCAGTGGCACGCGCAGAGGGGGTTCGAGCCAGCCATGAACCTACCGTACGCTGAATTGGGGTACAGGGTTACCCCGGTCACCAAAATTTCGGCCGTTTGGCAGGGATTTCTTGCCGCAGCCCCAAGGAAGCAGCGCTTCTCCGACTCGGGGCCGCGGGATCGGGGGGGGAGGCGCGCTGCTCGCCGCTACTTCTGCTGCGGCACGCTGGTCACGCAGCGAGCCAGGACGCCAGCGAGCTCACGCTTGCTGCCGAGCACGGGATCGTCGCTGGCTTGCAGGGTCCACTCGACCGTGCTCTGACCGTCGCTCGTGATGTCGAAGGTTGGCATCCTCTGTTTCAGTGCGGAATCGAGGTGCCCGCTCTGGACCAGGTCGTCCAGGACGTCGAGCCCCATCGGCCGCAGTCGGACGCGCACGGTGACCCGGTCTGGCATGGAGTCGAGCTGGTTCGGCGTCGAGTCCGCGCCAGGGTAGCGGCGCTTCACGTGGGTGGCGAAGTAGTCCGGGTCGGAGCGATCGAAGGTCAGCGGGCCGGGGATGCTGGTGCTCTCCAGCTTCGCGATATCCCAGAACATGTGGACCGGTTGGTCCTGGGCGTCGTAGGCGAAATCCCGAAGCTGCCACAGGTCGGGATCGGGTAGATCGCTGACGGCGGTCTGAGCGTCGACCACGCCGCTCTCGTAGATCGGGCTGTCGCCGCTGAACGCGCGGACCTCGACCCAGACGCGACGATCCTGACTCGCTCCCGTGGGGAAACGATGGCCGGCGCTGACGTTCTCGAGGGTGACCTCCATCACCGCGCCGTCGACCAGCTGAGCGACGCAGATCTCCGCCCGCAGCGTGTCGTTCAGCTCTTGCTGTATCAGTTCCCGCTGCTCGGCGGTGTGGGGGAAGTCGGTGAGCGCGACGTCCACCGCGGGGAACGTGTGAGCGTGGACGCGCCGCTTCTTCACACCCTCGAAGTCTGCCGCGATGCCTTCGCGGCCGGGCATGTGGCAGCTCGCACAGCTGAGCCCGCCCTTGGCTGGTTCGTTGCTGAACAGGCTGTCTTGCCACTCCGCGAAGGTGCGCTCGAGCGCCACCTCGGCGGCGCCAGGCGGCGAGGGCACGACGATGTCGTGGCAGCTTCCGCAGGCGCTGGCGCTCGCCTGGGAGTTGCCGTCCAGGAGCTCCGAGTACTCGGAGTGGTGCGCCGAGTTCTTCACCGGGTCGCCGATCGGACCGCGCATCGTCTGGTCGAACGCGATGCGCAGGGGGTTGTTGTGCGTGCCCTCCACGGCCTTGGTGTTGTGGCAGAAATAGCAGCCGACACCCAGCAGCTCGTCGGGCAGATCGTCCAGGTTCAGACCGTCGGTGGTCGCACCGACTGCGACCGCCAGCGGTGCGTGACAGCCGACGCAGAAGTCACCCAGCGCGCCGTCCGTCTCCTCCTGGCCTCGCTGGTTCATGGCGCGAAACACCGGGTCCTTCGCCGCGTACGCGTGCATGCTGCCCGACCACTCCTCGTAGTGGCCGCTGTGGCAGGTCTTGCAGGTCTGCGGGTTCATCAGCTCCTCGACCGAGAGCTTTGTTTCCGCGGGGTCTTCAGAGCTACAGCCGCTCAGCTGCGCGCTGACGCCGACGACGAGGCTCGCCACGAGCAGCAGGCCGGCGTGGGTTCGTGGGGTTCGGTCAATCACGTGGGGCTCCGTTGCGGATCCAGGTGGCGATGGTGCAGCGCTCGTTCTCCGGGAGCGGATCTCCTGGGGGCATCACGGAGCTACCGGGGTGCTCCAAGCGTACCATGATCAAGCTGCACTCCGGGTCCCCCGGCAGGACCCGCGGGTCCTCGGGATCGAGGAGCAGGTCATAGGCTTCATCGATGTCCTCGAGCGCCAGCCCCGCGCGCCGACCTTCGCTGGAGTGGCAGGAGGTGCCTGGTTCGGCGCAGGTGGCGGACAACGTACGGCGGTGGATCTCGCTGAACACGGGTTGGTAGAGCAGGCTGCAGTTCTCGTCGAGGGTGACGCAGCGGGGCAAGGGTTGCGGATCCTCCTCCCCTGAGCTGCAACCCAGCGTGCCCCCGAGCGGCGCCACGACGAACAGCGTGAGCTGCAGAGCGAGGCGAGTGGGACGGCGATACTGGAGGCGCATTTCAAGGCGGCGGTCGCTGGGCGCCCGGGTTCGAAGCCAGCGCCTACACTCGGGCGTACGGCCGTCGGACGATCCGGTCAAGGCTTCCCAGGGTCGCAGCAGCGCTTGTGCGCCGTGCGCGAGTCCTTTCGGGTATGCTCACCGCTCACGGCGACGAGCACCTGGGGCGCACGTCACCGGCTGGCCTCTGGGGAGCGGCGCCGTGATTCCGACAAGCAAAGAGGGAGGAACACACAGCCCATGACCGACACCATCGTTGGCCGCCTCTTCGAGCAGGCCAAGAAGCGAGGCGCCGCTCCGGCGTACTTCGCCAAACAGCAAGGCACCTGGCAAAAGACGAGCTACTCCGAGTACGCCGAGCAGGTGAAGACGGCGGGCAAGGCCCTGATGGCGCTTGGCCTGGGGAAGGACAGCAAGGTCTCCATCCTCGGGTTCAACCGTCCCGAGTGGGTGATCTTCGACCTGGCTGCGATGGCCATCGGCGGCGCTCCCGCGGGGATCTATACCACCTGTTCACCCGTCGAGGTGCGCTACATCGTCGACCACTCGGAGTCCCCGGTCGTGCTGCTCGAGAACGTCGAGCAGTGGCGGAAGATCGAAGCCGAGAAGGCGAACCTGCCGCTGCTCAAGCATGCGGTGATGATGGCCGGAGCGCCCAAGATCGACGACCCGATGGTGCTCAGCTGGGAAGAGTTCCTGGGCAAGGCGCAGGGGGTGAGCGACGAAGACTTCTTCGCTGCGCTAGAAGCCCTCGAGCCGAACCAGCTCGCTACGCTGATCTACACCTCGGGCACCACCGGGCCGCCGAAGGGCGTGATGTTGAGTCACGAGAACCTCGCCTGGACCTCCAAGGTCGCGGTGGAGATCAACGACACGCGCTCCAGCGACTGCTCGGTGAGCTACTTGCCGCTGAGTCACATCGCCGAGGCCATGTTCACGATTCACGCGCCGATCACCGCGGGGTCCCACGTCTACTTCGCCGAGAGCATCGACGCGCTTCCAGAGAACCTGAAGGAAGTGCAACCCACGGTCTTCTTCGGCGTTCCGCGCATCTGGGAGAAATTCCACGCGGGAATTGGTGCGAAGCTCAAGGAGGCGACCGGAGTCAAGAAGAGCCTGGTGGAGTGGGCGAGGGGAGTCGGCGCGCGAGCGAGCGCCGAGCGCATGCGGGGTCGCGAGCCGAGCGGCCTGCTCGGCCTGCAGTACAAGCTGGCGCACAAGCTGATCTTCTCCAAGCTCAAGCCCGCCGTGGGCCTCGGAAGAGCACGTGTCTGCGTCAGCGGCGCGGCGCCCATCTCCAAGGAGATCCTGGAGTTCTTCGCCACCTTGGACATCGTGATCCAGGAGGTCTACGGCCAGAGCGAGGACACCGGGCCGACCAGCTACAACCTGAGCGATCGAGCGAAGTTTGGCTCGGTGGGACCGGTCTTGAAGGGCTGTGAGGTGAAGATCGCAGAGGACGGCGAGATCCTGGTGAAGGGGCCCAACGTGTTCCTCGGCTACTTCAAGGACGCTGACGCCACGGCATCCACGCTGATCGATGGTTATCTGCACTCCGGTGACCTGGGAGAGCTCGACTCCGAGGGCTTCCTGCACATCACGGGTCGCAAGAAGGACATCATCATCACCGCGGGTGGCAAGAACATCACGCCGAAGAACATCGAGGCGGCGATCAAGAATGACGAGCTCGTGACCGAGGCGGTGGTGATCGGCGATCGTCGGAAGTTCCTCAGCGCGCTGATCACCGTGGATCCGGAAGCCGCCAGGCGGGTCGACTCGAGCAAGCCTGCTCACGAGTCAGAATCCGTGCGGCAACACCTGCAGCAGCTGGTCGACAAGGTGAACACGCAGTTCGCGAAGGTGGAGACCATCAAGCGGTTCACGGTGCTCCACCGTCAGCTCAGCATCGAGGATGGCGAACTCACCCCCACCCTCAAGGTCAAGCGCAACAAGGTGAACGAACACTTCGCCGACGAGATCGAGGCGATGTACGCCGAGTGACCGGCGACTCCTCGAGCGCGCACACCCGGGGTGCCTCGAGCAGGTCGCTTGCGCAGCCTGCTCGAGGTTCGTTCAGCTCCACTCGACGTAGTGCGTGCACTCGTAGCCGGCTTCGTTCGTGGCCGCGCTGGTGCGGACGTTCTTGCAGCCCATGGCGCTGAAGACCGCTGGCTCCGAGCTGATCACGAAGCGACACAGGAAGGGGTGATGGGTTCGCCAACCCTGGATGCGCCAGAGCAGCTTGTTGGGGGAGACCAGCCTGGCGTCGATGTCCCCCGTGTCGAAGTGCAGCGCCCATAGCTTCTGGCAGTGCACCACGTACTGCTGTGGGCTCAGGAAGAGCCTGATGAAGAAGCGCTTGTAGACGCTGCCCAGGTTGGCCTCCATCAGGCGTTGCGTCGCCTCCGCGATGGCCTGGTTGCGCTCTGGTTCGCTGCGGCCCTCGAACAGCGCCTCGAGGAGCGCGATCGCCAGCTCGCCGTCGTACCAGGAAGCGGCGAGCACGCCGAGCCCAGGGCGCTCGTAGTCCAGCACGTTGCCAAAGCGCGGTGGCAGCTTGTTCAGGGCGTGTCGAAGCGTCTCCCGACCCCAGTGCTGCTCGACCCAGGTCACGAACTCACGAAGCGCGACCCCCTTGATGCGGCCGCGAGGGTGTGATGCCGACTCCACCACGCTACTCGACAGCATAACCGCAAATCCTCCGATCCCTATCAACGGTCGATCGCTCCCGAGCCTGAACACCGAGCGACTGATCTGGAGCCCGAGTCAGCGGGCACCACCGGCCAGTCTGGTCTACAGTCCTGCTCGATGCTGGGTTTTGCCGTCCTCTGGCCGTCTTCCTCGGGGACGAGCGAGCAACCCAAGCCCGCGCGCCAGGACTCGCATCACATGCGGCCAGGTTCCTCGGGATCGGGGGGGAGCCGGCACCGCGCTCCACGACTTCTCGCTCCCGTGACGCTCCTCACGCTGGTGTCGGCGTGTGACCCTGGCCTCAGCCCGTGTGCCCAGACTCGGCCCGGAGCTGATGGCGAGCCCCGAGTTCAGCTGTGGGTGGACTGCGAGGACGAGCAAGCCGCGCAGCTGGTCGCGGTTCGGGTCAAGCCTCTGCATCCCCCCGAGGACGCGGGAAGCGACGCTCCAGACGCTGATGCTCCTGGGCCCGCCGTCGGGTCCGACGCCTGGCGCGTCCAGAGCCCCATCGAAGACGGTACCGATTATTTCTACGTGGAATATGCCGTCACCCCGCGGGGCTGGGACACGCTGGTCGCGCCCTATCCACTGCAGAGCGGCGAGCGCTACGAGGCCGAGTTCATCGGCAGCGACATCGGTAGCTTGAGCTTCGAGTTCGACGCGCCGTAGAGGTGCCATCGTGGCAGAGCCCGCGTCTCACGGCGGGCTCCAGGTTCGGCGCGTCCGGGCTCAGAAGCGGTAGCTGCCGACGATACGTCCCTCGCGCTCGACGTAGCCATCGTCGGCGTTCCGACCCGACTTGACGTCGCGGTTGCGGAACAGCGCCGAGAGTACGCCGATGTTCCGGAACACGTACCAGTGCAGTGCCGCGCGGAACTGCGTCTCGTCACGTTGTTTGGTGACGTCGCCGCCGAGCGAGCTGAGGTCCTGCGGCGGGTTCTCCAGGTCGCCGGCGATGTAGGCGCCGTAGTCTGCCGCGACCATCAGGTGCTTGGGCCACAGCAGGAAGCCAACCTGAGCGTTGTAGGCGTACTGCGTGGACTCGAACTCGAGCTCCCGCTTTCCGTAGAACTCGCCCATGAAGAAGATCGGCCCGTGGCGGAAGATCGCCGAGGCGTTTGCCGCGGGGTAACGCTCCTGAGCGCGCTGGTCGTACTTCGCGCCGACCAGGAAGGCCAGGGTGGTGGGCGCCGGCTCGTAGAGGAACGGGCTGTCGAAACGGCTGTAGTAGCCGATCGCATTCAGGTGTACCTGCGCCCCAGCGGCCCAGGTGTAATTGGTGTTCGCGTCGCTGTAGAAGCGGCCACCAATATTGCCGCTGGAGCGACCCGAGCCACCTGCCACGAACGTGCG
>JAGQIY010000140.1 GCA_020430865.1 Myxococcales bacterium | reverse complement strand
GGCGGAGGGCTGGAGTCTGAGTCATGATTTCTTTGCGGGGAGCTCGGCCTGCTTGGCGGTGCTCAGCATCCGCTCGGCGCTTTCTCCGGCTTCGCGGTCGATCTTGAAGCCCTGAACGCTGTCTTCGAGGGAACCTGCCAGGCTGTGGAGCTTCTCGCCAGTGGCGACCGCAGCGTGGCTCGAGTCCAGTACCTGCTCCGCGATCTGCTGGACGGCGTCCATGTTGCGAGCGATTTCGTCCGAGGCGATGGCCTGCTCTTGCACCGCGAGGGCGGTGTCGTCAATGACCTTGATCAGCGACTGCAGATCACCCAGCGTGCTGCTCACGAGATCGGTGCCTTGCTCCACTTCTCGCGATCCGTCCTGCATCACACGGACCGCTTCTCCGGTCTGATCCCGGATCGTCCCGATCAGATCCTCGATGTCCTTGGCGCTCTGGCCGACCCGCTTGGCCAGACTGCTCACCTCGTCCGCGACCACCGCAAAGCCGCGACCATGCTCGCCGGCGTGAGCGGCCTCGATGGCTGCATTCAGCGCCAGCATCGTGGTCTGCTCACTGATCTGTCGGATCACGTCCACGATGTTCGCGATGCGCTTGCCGCTCTCACCCAGGGTCTCGATTCGACCTGCAGCGTCTTCCACCGTCTTGCGGATCTCCGCCAGCCGGCCGATCGCGTTGTGCACGGCTTCGCCCGACTGCTTGGCGCTCCGAGAGGCGCTCGCCGCGTTCTCGGCGACCTGCTGAATCGAGGAGGAGAGCTCGGTGACCGCAGCGGTGGAACCGCTGATCTTCTGTGCCTGATGGCGCGCGCCATCGAGCATCTGCTTGCTGATGGCGGAGATCTCGCCGGAGCTGGCACCCACCTGGAAGGCAGAGCGCTGGACGCTCCCGGCCAGGTCGTGGATCTGACTGAACACCTGGTTGAGGTTCCCCGCGAGGACGCCCAGCTCATCACGGGTCCGCACCTCGAGGCGAGTCGTCAGGTCGGCGTCGCCGCGCGCGAGTTGCCCCGTGACCTCGATGTACTTGCGCAGTGGTCGCGTTATCTGTGCCGCGAGGAAATACCCGACGAGCAGCGCGATCGCCGCGGCGATGGCGAAGATGGCCGCGATCTTCACGGTATGTTCTCGGAGCTCGTCGGTGGTGTGGCCGCGAGTCCGCACCAGGTACAGCGTGCCCAGCTTGGCGTCGCTCTCGGGGCCGAGATAGCCCTTGGCGTCGCCCTTGTAGAAATCGAAGGTGTCGTCGGCGTCGAAGTCGAGCACGGGAACCTCGACCTCTTCGCCGTCGACCGTCTCCCAGATGCTGCGTGGCTTGCCGATGGCATGTAGCAGCTGCTGGCTCTGCTTGGATGGCAGGGCACTCGCGAGCACTCGGTCTCCGGAGACGAGCGCAATGCGGTGCTGCTTCCCGGGCTCGTTCGAACCTGAGTTCGCCGCGAAGTCTTTGAGGAAACGCGTCAGGCGTTGGCCGATGAGCAGCGTCCCGACGACGCTGCCCGCAGGGCTCTGGATCGGTACTCCGGCGACGCGATACACGTCCCCGTCGATTACCGCCAGCTCGCTGCGGATCCCCTTGCCCGCCTTCAAGTCCTGAAACAGGCGCGTCCCCCGGTAGTCGGGCACCGCTTCGAAGCCCGGCGCTTGAATGACTTTCCCCGAGGCATCGCTGAAGGTGACGATCTCTGGCGCCAGGGTGCCCGACAGCACCTCCGAGAGGCGCTTGATGGCTTCGAGCGCTTGTGCAGGCTCGCCGTTCGTGAGCGCGGTCACCAGCGCCGGGTCCTTCGCCACCACACCGGTCGCCGCGTACTCCGACGTGCCGGCTTGGCGCAGGTCGCGCTGGAAGCGCTGGAAGTGCGTCTTCAGGTAAAGCCCCCGGCCTTGAGACTTGAGCGCGTCGTACGCGGTCCAAGCTCCCAAGGCCAACACCACCGCGGACACGAAGACGATCGTCCCCATGATCTTCCCGCGCACGCTCAACATCGCCCAGCCCATGCGACCTCGGACGCTAACTCTGGTCGCGCCCAATTGACAAACCAACACGTGAGCGAGCCCATAGTCGGCCCTGAATCAGCGTGGATATACCCACGCACAATCCCGCGACGCCTCCGGTCCACGCGAGCACCGGCGACGAACCAACCTGGTTCAGGGCCAGGCCAGCCACCAGACCACCGAGGGGAACCGTCACGCCGATCACCCAGGTGCGGGCCCGGCGGCGGTCCCTGGGGGGCATCACCTCGTAGAGCAGGTTCGTCACCGGACCCCGCAGAGCCGCCCGCAGCTCGCCATCCACCCAGCGCGCGCCGAGCGCCAAAGGCACCGCCAGACCGGGACTCACGCCGCTGGTCAACGCCAGTCCGAGCTGGCCCAGCAGGTAGCCTAACCCCCAGATCCCGTTGACCCACTCGAGCTGTCCGCCGGACAGCCAGCGTCGCAAGAAGGAGATCTGGAGCAGCAAAGACACCAGCGCGGTGACCACGCTGTAGCCACCCAGCACCCGCACCAAGGTGTGCTCGTCGAAGGCCCGTTCGAGGATCCCGCCGCTCTGGGTGATCAAGGCCACGCGTCCTGCGGCCAGGGCGAGTGCGCCCAGCATCAGCGCAGTCAGCATGCCGTGCGAGCCCTGGGATTCGGTCACGCTCGCCGGAGCAGCCGGATCGGGCGAGTCAGCCCCTGCCGCTCCCCCCGCGGCGACCGTCGCCGCGAGGAAACCAAAGGCCGCCAGGAGCGCCACCACCGCGTGAGCGCCCGCGATGAGCAACACGCCGCCGCTCAGCAGCGCACCGACCCTGCCCAGGGCGTAGACGCCCGGCAGGTGATGCTCCCTTCGCCCCCGGGGGAGGCGCTCCAGGGTCAACACGCCGAAGTCGATGGACCGCTGACGGGTCACCAACGAACAGCCCACGAAGCCGACGTAGATGGCCCAGGCCTCTCGCACGACCAGGCTCAGCACGCACAGGGCACCGCCCAGCGCCATCATGGCTGCAATGCGTCGCGCCGCAGGGAATCGGCCAAGCAAGCGCTCCGCGAGCACGGAACCGACCGCGTCGACTCCGGCCCGCATCGCGAGCGCCAGGGGTAGGGCGGTGGCGCCGATCTGTTCGACGAACCGCGCGAGCATCAGCGCGTCGAGCGCGGTCTCTCCCGCCTGAGCGCTGGCAAGCAACAAGCCGAGGCGCCGCGCACCTTGCGTGTGCAAAGAGGCTGGGCCGCTCATGGGCGCCACCCCGGCGAGTTCATTGAGGCGCCGGTGCGCGGTTGCTGCGACATATTTTCGCGCGGAAACTCCCACGGATCCGAGTCGGACCCCGACCTT
>JAGQIY010001302.1 GCA_020430865.1 Myxococcales bacterium | reverse complement strand
TGGCGGAGCTCCATCCCGACGAGTTCGCCGTGAGCGACGACCGCAAGACGCCGTGGTTCTCGCTGCACCGAGACATGACGCAAGACGCCCGCTTCCTTGGTGGTGACAAGGGGATGTTCGAGCTCGTCGACGGCGCCGACCTCGATGATTCCCCCCCTGCCGAGGTCGTTGCTGTGCCCGACGCGAAGGAACCACGGGTCTGGATCTTCCAGGCCAATCCCAAGTTCTACCGGATACTCGAGGCGCTCCAGCACCTCGACCGGATGCAGTTCCTGACCAACCGCTACAAGGATCGCATCCAGGTCGGCGACATCGTCCTGCTCTGGATGTCGGGCAACCACGCGGGCATCTACGCCCAGGCTCGGGTCGTCGAGGGCGTCGCAGAGCGGAAGTCCGACGGCGACGATGCGGCGTTCTGGGCGGACCCGAGCAGCGCGGCCACCACCAAGCCTCGCGTTGTGCTCGCGATCGAGAAGCGGTTCCTCGGCAACCCGCTCCTCAAGACCACCATCGCGGCCACGGAGGGGCTGGGCAACCTGATGATCCTCCGGCAGCCGAACGGCACCAACTTCCCCGTCGACGTCGACGCGTGGGAGCTGTTGCGCCCGTTGCTGCCGACCGAGGAGACCCGCGAGCCGGCCCGAGAGGTCCTCACGTGGGCGATGAAGCGAGCCAGGGGCGGCAAGATCTACGACGAGAGCTGCAACGAGCTGCTCGAGCGCTTCGTCGCCGAGACCTTCGCCGATGGGGAAGAGCACTCCCGGGACGAGATCACGAGCTGGTTCGCCGCGAACTACCCGCTCTTCAAGCCGATCACCGTCCAGTGCCACATCGAGAAGTACACGACCAACTTCCGCAGTCGCGTTCACTACAACGCGACGCCGGAGCACGACCTTCTCTTCCGCGTCAACGACGACTGGGCGCGCCTTCGGCTCTACCGCCCGGGTGACGACCCCGCTCCGATCCACGAGAAGCCTGACGCGCCGAAGGGCTCGAAGGCCAAGTCGTCGACGAAGGCGAAGCAGGTCTCCCCCGTCGACCGCAACCGCCGGCTGCTCGCGCATCTCGCCACCCTCGGTGAGCTGACGCCGGGCGATCTCGAGGACCTCGGGCTCGATGAGACGCACCTGAGCGATTGGCTCGACTCGCTGCTCGCGCGTCGTCCCGAGGCACACGTGGTCACCCCGCTCTTCCTTCACCTCGTCGACGGAGACGCGGGCCCGTCCGCGTTCACTACCCGGCTCGCGGCGCGTTTCATGGGCGAGCACCTCCGGCGACACGCCCCGGAGCCGATCCCGGAGCTCGAGGAGCACGTCTGGGCACGATTCGGGCGCTGGCATCTGACGCAGCCCCACGGCGGCGATCAGAAGACGCACGCTTACCTCAGCGTCCCGATCCGCGAACCGCGCGACGTGGCGGCCTCGGAGCGACTCGACCTGTTCGCTCAGCTGCCGCCGAAGGTCATCGGGGACCTGATTCGAGAGCCCGAGTTCCTCTCGGAGCAGCAGTCCTGGAGCGCCGACGCGGCGTCGAAGTCGTCGGAGGGACCGCTCAGCACGCAACTCCGTCGAAGCTGGAAGCGCCCGCTGCTCCTCAGCACCGTGGAGCTGCTCGTGGCCGACGACGGCCAGGTGCTGGTCGGCGAGATGGAGCGCACCGACGTGACGGAGCGCAGCTACATCGTTGCCGGCCTACCGTTCTGTCGCGACGGCGAGTGGGAGCCTGCCGCCACGCTCGATCGCGAGACCGCCGCCGAGCGTCTGTTCCAACACCCGGTCGCGGCGGCGCTCCTGCAGTTCGAGGTTCATCGCCTGTTCTCCGGCCTGTCGGGCGACGTGGCGGCGCTGATTCACCTCGGTGGGGGTGTGGCGCAGCTGGAGCTCGACGGCGCCGGGCGAGGCCCTCTGTGGCGCCACGTCCGCTCGATGCTCGAGCAGGTCGGCTACTGGCCGGTGGGGGCCAGCACCCAGGA
>JAGQIY010001301.1 GCA_020430865.1 Myxococcales bacterium | reverse complement strand
TCAGCGTGAAGAACACTCTGGACTGGATGAGCGGTGACGCCGACCTCCTGGCTGCGAGCGCGAAGCTGATGGGTGATCCCAACGTCAGCTACAAGGACGCCAACATCCAGAAGATCAAGCCGACGGACGACGAGGACACCCAGAAGTCCAAGGCCGAGGCAAACAAGCAGGCTCGCGAGAAGCTGCAGGGTAACGTGCAGTACACGCTGATCTTCGGCATGCCGCTGTTCTTCATGGCCTTCGGATTCGTCCGTTGGCAACTGCGCAACAGCAAGCGTGCTCAGATGAAGCTCTGAGCCGCTTGCCTCGAACGCGCCGCGAGGCGCAGTGATGACAATTCCGCGCGGGTATAGGCGCCTCTGAGTCGAGGCGCCTACCGGCGGAGCGGTAAACAGGAACACAACTATGGCAATGGGTACAGAAACCAAGCTCTATGTCGCTGTCGGCGTGCTCGCCGTTTTGGGCGGAGCCCTCTACCTGAACTCCAAGAGCAACAAGGAAGAGGCGGAGAGCTACACCCAGGCAGGACGCGCCGCCGAGCTGCCGCCGATCACCTTCACCGACGACGATCTGAAGAAGATCGACAAGCTGGTGATCGAGAAGGGTGCGGACGAAGACGGCGGCGCACCGGCCGAGTTCGAGCTGACCAAGTCTGGCGAGGAGTGGAAGCTCACCAAGCCGGTCGCCTACAAGGCGAATCAGGCCAACGTGAAGAGCCTGCTGGACGCCTTGAAGCGCCTGAAGACCAGCGAGCAGATCAGCTCGAGCAAGGACCAGTACGAGAAGTTCGGCGTGGCTGACGGCAAGGGCCTCCACGTCGTCGTCTACCAGGGGGGCACCGTGAAGGCGGACCTGCGCTTCGGCGAAGGCGGTACCCGCGGTCAGATGGCGCGCATCGGCGACAAGGAGGGCGTCTTCAGCGTGAAGGGCTACTCCAGCTTCACGTTCGATCGCGACGCCAAGGGCTGGCGCGATCTGGGGATCCTCAAGTTCGACGAGAAGGAGGTCGAGAGCGTCGACCTCACGAACGAACACGGCGAGTACACGTTCACCAAGGACGGAGACAAGTGGACCGCCAAGTACAAGAAGCCCAAGGCGCTCGGCGCCGGGAAGATCGACGACTTCGACTCAGCGAAGGTCGGAGACCTGCTGCGCGCGTTCAAGGCCCTGAACGCCGCGGGCTTCGGTGATGGCAAGAAGCTCGCCGACATCGGCCTGGAGCCCCCCAAAGGCCAGCTCACCATCAAGCTGAAGGAGGGCAGCGCCACCCACGTCATTTCCGTGGGGGACAAGGCTGACGGCTCGAACGTCTACGCCAAGGTGAACGGCAACGACCAGATCTTCCAGATCAGCTCCTGGGCTGCTGACTGGGTCACCGCCGAGCCCAGCAAGTTCACCGCCAAGAAGGACGACAAGGACAAGGCCGAAGGTGGAGCCAAGCCACCGGGCGGCATGCCTGGCGGTATCGATCTGAGTCAGCTCGGCGGAGCTCACCCCGGGCACGACGACGAGTAGCCGTTCGAGTACGGACAGCCCAGCGGCTCGGCTCCAGGAGGAGCTGGGCCGCACGGCTTTTGTGCGATGCCGGTGGGCAAGCGTGGCATGGCAGCTCCGGCACGGTGTGATAGGCCCCACCTGATGAGAGGCGGCCCACTCGTTCGTTCGATCGTGCTCTTCGCGCTGATTGTTCAGGCTTGCGCTCCGGTCGAGGCTCGTCCTGGTGAGACGGCACGCGCGAATGTCAGCGCCCAAGCGCGGAGTAGCAGCGCCCCCAGCGCAGCTGCTCTGGCGAGCGCGCCGCCCACGAATGCGGCGCCGACGATGGACTGGGACGCGGTCACGCCAACCGCCGTGCCAGGCGCAGATGGCTGCAAGGTCTCGGGAAAGCTGAGTGACGTTGCGCTGTCCGTTGATGGCGAGGAGGCTGGGACGTTCCTCAAGATTCGCGGCGGTGCTGTCGGGGAATTGATACTCGTGCCCGGCGGGCAGTCCGCGGCGCGCCTTGCGTTCGGCGTAGCTCGGTTCGACACCGGTGTGTCCCTCGACGGCACCAGGTTTCATCTCAAGCAGCAACCCTCACCCCTCGGAGGCGTGCTCTACTTGAGCGACTCGGCCGAGTTCAGCGTGTCGGGCGGTAACTCCGAGACGCTCAAGCTACGTCATCGGTCGCGCTGGTATCATATCCGCTGGGTAAAAGAGCCCGAGGTGGAGGCTCCGTGCGCCGGCCTCGGTTGGGGGCGGTCCCGGCTGCCGGATTGGCCGGTATCGGAGGAGCGCCTCTACTCTGGACAGGCAGCGATACCCGTCCGCGCGACTCCTTCCTCGAGCGTGGTCGCGGAGCTGACCTCGGAAGCTGGCCTCGACGCGGTGGCGCTCGCCAGCCAGAGTGACCTGGTCAAGGTTCAGGTGACCCTGTCGGATGGTGTGTTGATCGGCTGGACGCCCAGGTCGGCTTGGACTGACAGACCCTCACCCGTGAAGCGCGACCCGCCGGGAGGCAGTGGGTTCGCCATCGCGCGACCCCGACGTGTGAACTGCGCGCCGGGCACCCCGCTCCTCCTGGAAAAACGTGGGAGGCTGTACACCGTCGGCAGGCTGCGGGACACGCCTCGCCAGCCGGGTGAGCGGAACGCCGACTGGCGGCTCCGCGAGAACGGCATTCGCCTCGAACTGGACTGGCCTCAGCCTGTGAAGGCCAGGCGATGGTTCGTGCTCCAAGACGATCTACGGGTTACGAACATGTACTGGCATGACGGGCTGAAGGGCCGCTTCGTCGTGCCTTCGAGCGCGGAGGCCTGCTCACTCGCCGGACAACCCTAGAGCAGGCTGCGGAAGAGCCGCGTTCCCAGCGGCCGGATCTGGTGCGAGTCCGTGCAGGCACGGTGGTGGTCGAGCGGCACGGTGTTCTTCAACACCCTGCGAATCTGTGATTCGCTGAACAAGTCAACATCCTGCTAGCTCGTGGCGTAGCCGGTGACCAGCGCCTGGGCCAGCAGCCCCCAGCCGTCGATGGCCACGAACAACAACAGCTTGAACGGCAAGCTCACCTGGGTGGGGTTCATCATCTGCATCCCCAGGGAAAGCAGGACGTTCCCGACCACGAGATCGATCACCAGGAAGGGCAAGTAGAGCGCGAAGCCCAGCGCGAAGGCTTCGAGCAGCTCCGTGACCATGAAGCTCGGGATCAAGACGACCAGGTCGTCCTTCCCGACTCGGTCCCGCTCGGCTTCGGGCCTCGCTGTCTTGGCCAGCTCGAAGAAGCGCTTCTTCTCTCGCTCCGAGGCGTTCGCGCGCATGAAATCGCGCAACGGTTCCACCGCGGCCTTGAACACGCCCGCCACCAGGACCGGCGTGTCCTGCACGGCCTCTCCTTGCCACAGGGGCTCCGCGCGGTCGGCTATGCGGCTCCCCACGGGCGCCATCGCCAATAGAGTCAGTGCGCCGGCAAGGGCCATGACCAGGGTGTTCGAGGGCACACCCTGAGCGCCGATGGCCCCGCGAACAATCTGAAGCACCGTGGAGATCTTCACGAACGCCGTCACCGTCATGAACGCGAACGGCAGGATCGCGACCAGCGCGAGGGCGACGACCAGCGCGATGGGGCGCGTCAGCAAGTCGTCGGTCGTCGCTGGATTCTTGGCTTGAGCGTGTGCGACCCACGGCGCGAGCCAGAACCCTACCGAGCAGAGCAGCTGAAGGAGGCGCTTCACGCTTCGTCCTCCGCTCGTTCGGGTTCGGGGGTGAGGACCGCTGCGACCGGATCGCTTGGAGTTTTTTCCACGCGAATATTCTTCTTCGGGGGCGCCTTCAACACGCGGCCGAGGACATCGGAGAACGCTGCGGGCTCCTTCACGTCGAACTCCAGTTCACCTTCTTCGAGCTCTGCGAGTCTTGCCAGTCCCGCTTCACTGGCGCCGATCACGACGACCTTGGTGCCGATCTTCACCAGGTAGACGGCGCGGCGACCTTCGAGGGGCAAGCGACCCACCAACTGCAGCGGGCCACTCTGACGCCCGACGCCCATGCGTCGCGCGGCGTAGAGCACGAGCACGGCCAACGCGATCACCGCCAGCAGAGTGACGAGCGTCTCTACGAGGTAGGAGGCCACCGGAGACAGCCCGCCCGCCAGCCAGGGCGCGACGCCGCTCAGGGACAGACTCGGGGGTGGCACCAGCGCAGGGTAATACAGGCTCCTCGGTGAGCTACGGCGTAGTTTGTCTGCGGGGGACGAACCTGCACTTCAGTGCATATCCCACATTGACGCGCCGCTTCCGAAGCGCTAGCCGCGCCTCATCGTGGCTCTGGTCGTTCAGAAGTTTGGTGGCACCTCGGTTGGCTCTCTCGAGCGCATGGCGAACGTTGCCGAGCGCGCCATCAAGACCGCGGCCGAGGGCAATCAGGTCGTGATGATCGTCTCCGCGATGGCGGGAGAGACGAACC
>JAGQIY010001300.1 GCA_020430865.1 Myxococcales bacterium | reverse complement strand
GCTGCCTCCCCCCCGGGCGCCCGGGGCCGGCTCCGACGCCCATGCCTGTCCCGGTGCCCGCGCCGTGACCGATCGTCCCCACGGAACCAAGGCCGATGCCCTCACCCTTGCCCCCACCGCCTTCGCCGACGCCCGACTTGGCGTCCGCTTCCTTGCTCGCGGTCTTGCTGGGATCGACCTTCGGGGGCGGTGGATCGACGATCGGTGGCGCCAGCGGTTCCTTCGTCTTTGGATCCGCGGGGAGAGTGACCTCGGCGATGCCCTCGGCAGCGGGCGTCGCCGAGCTGCTCGCGGTGGGCTTCGCTGGAGACGACGGATCGCTCACCGTCTGCTGGCCCTGAGGCGTGCAGGCGGCGATCAGCGCCGCAGCGAACAGCCCCAGGCCGAGGCCAAACCGGCGCTTGACGGGCGAGGTCGAGGGGACGGACTCGAGTCGATCGGGCTCGGGCTGCGAAGACTCGGGTTGCTCGGACAAAGCTTCGCCTGAACGGCGCCGCAGGCAGTGGTCGGCCATCGTGGTGTTCTCCGTGCTGCAGCGCGGCGCGCTGCGAGGCTGTGGTGCGCGGGAGCGCGCTGGTCGGCGTCGAGCGACGCGCACGCCGAGCGCCAAGTGGCTCAGCTGGGCGGCTTAGTCAGCGATGTCCGGGCCAAGTTCCCAGAAAGTTCATCCCCTCCCCGGTGTCGTCGGGGGAGCCGCACCCACATCTGCGGGATTGTCCCTGGCCCGCCAGGCTCTGCGCAGTAGACTCGCGCCCGCCATGACCAGCCAAAGTCGACAGAACCTCAGAGCTTTTCCCCGCGGGCGCAAGGTCAAGGTGGGCCTGATCCAGATGTCCGTCGGCCCCGACAAGGCGGCCAACATCAAGAAGGCGCTGGAGCTGACTCGGGACGCCGCCAGGCGCGGCGCTCAGGTGGTGTGCCTGCAGGAGCTGTTCGCGACCCAGTATTTCTGCCAGGTGGAAGACCAGGGGCTCTTCGATCTCGCCGAGCCCGTACCCGGCCCCAGCACCCAGCCCTTCCAGGCGCTGGCCGCGGAGCTCCGCATCAGCATCATCAGCAGCATCTTCGAGCGCCGCGCCGCCGGCCTCTACCACAACACCGCCGTGGTCCTGGGAGAGCAGGGACAGATCGCCGGGCGCTACCGCAAGATGCACATCCCCGACGATCCGCAGTTCTACGAGAAGTTCTACTTCACGCCGGGCGATCTCGGCTTCGTCGCCATCGACACGCCCTACGCCAAGCTCGGGCCGCTGGTGTGCTGGGATCAGTGGTACCCCGAAGCCGCGCGCCTGACGGCGCTGAAGGGCGCCGAGGTGCTTTTCTATCCCACCGCCATCGGATGGCTCCCCGCGGAAAAGGACCAGTTCGGCGCCAAGCAGCTCTCCGCCTGGCAGACCATCCAGCGCAGCCACGCCATCGCCAATGGTGTCCACGTCGTGGCGGTGAATCGCGTCGGCCAGGAGGGGCCGCCCGACGGTATCCAGTTCTGGGGTCACTCCTTCGTCTGCGATCCCTTCGGCGAGGTGCTGGCCGAAGCCGGTGAGGGTGAAGAGGTGCTGGTCGTCGAGCTGGATCTCAGCGTCAGCGAGGAGACACGGCGCGAGTGGCCTTTCCTCAGGGATCGACGTATCGACGCCTACAGCGGCATCACCAAGCGCTTCGCGGACGAGGACTCGTGAGCAAGAGCATCGGCGCCAGTCGGTCGAGCGACGTGGCGCGCACCCCCAGCGCGCTGGGCTTCCGCATGCCCGCGGAGTGGGAGCCTCAGGCCGCGGTCTGGCTCGCCTGGCCCCATCATCGCACCGACTGGCCAGTGAAGAAGGCGGCCATCTACTGGACCTTCGCCGAGATCGCCCGCCTGATCAGCGAGGTCGAGCGGGTGCGCTTCCTGGTCGCCAATCGCCGGGAGCGCTCCCACGCCACCAAGGTGCTGGGGCTGTCCGGTGTGGATCTGGCTCGAGTCGACTTCGTCGAGGCACAGACCAATCGCTCCTGGACTCGCGACAGTCTGCCGTCCTTCGTCGTCAAGGGGCGAGGCAAGAACCGCGAAGTGGGCGCCGTGAAGTTTCGCTTCGATGGCTGGGGTCGCTATCGCGATCATCAGCTGGACGATGCCGCAGGGATTCAGATCGCGGAGCGCATGCACCACCACTGGCTGCCCACGACCGAGGTGAAGGGCAAGCCTCAGCGGGTGGTGCTCGAGGGCGGCTCCATAGACGTCGACGGCGAGGGCACGATCCTCACCACCGAGCGCTGCCTGCTGCACGGGGAGCACTCGCGCAACGCGTGGCTGGATCGTCCGGGCACCGAGCAGGTGCTGAGTGATTTTCTGGGGGTGAGGAAGGTGCTCTGGTTGCCCGACGGGATCGCGGGTGACGACACCTCGGGGCACGTGGACGACTTCTGTCGCTTCGTCGCTCCCGCCAGGGTCGTGATGTGCGAGGAGAAGAACCGCCGTCACCACAACCACAAGCCGTTGAACGAAGCCCGCGCGCGCCTCCAGGGCGAAACGGACGCGAACGGTCGCAAGATCGAGGTCATCGGCCTGCCGATGCCCCGTGACGTGCGCTACGGCGATCTGATCCTGCCAGCGAGCTACGCGAACTTCCTGTTCGTCAACGGCCGCGTCCTGGTGCCGACCTTCAACGACCCGAACGACTACGTCGCCCTCGGCATCCTGCGCGAGGTGCTGCCGAAGCACGAGGTCGTCGGCGTCTACTGTCGGGATCTGGTGCTCGGTCTCGGCACCATCCACTGCTCGTCCCAGCAAGAGCCGGCCGCGGGGCGCTGAACCCTCACGAGCGGCTCAGTCGCTGAGCGCCGCGCGCAGCTTCTCGCTCAGCTGGTCGACGGTGAACGGCTTGTGCAGCAGCAAGACGCCTTCTTCCAGGACGCCCTGGGCGGCGATAACGTTGTGCGTATAGCCGCTCATGAACACCACCCGCAGATCCGGCCTCTGGGCGCTCAGCGCCTGATACAGGTCCTGGCCGCTCATTCCCGGCATCACCACGTCAGTCAGCAGGACGTCGATCTCGCTCAGGCGCTGGCGGCCGAGCTCGAGCCCTTCCTCGCCGTTCCGCGCGGATATGATCGTGTAACCGAGACGCGTGAGCATGCGCTCCGCCATGCGTCGGACGACGGGCTCGTCCTCCACGACCAGCACCGTGGCGGCGCGGGCGGGCACGCTGGAGCTGCGTTTCTCCGGCCGCTCCGTGCTCGGCAACGGTTCGTCCTCGACCAGGGGGAACAGCACGTCGAAGCGCGTCCCGGTGTCGACGTCGCTGGTCACGCTGATGTGCCCGCGGTGCTGGCGCACGACACCGTAGGTCGTCGCCAGGCCGAGGCCGGTGCCGTGCCCGGGCTTGGTGGTGAAGAACGGCTCGAAGATCTTGGCAAGGACCTCCGTCGACATGCCGGCGCCCGTGTCCTCGACGGTCAGCTGGGCGTAGCGCCCGGGGCTCAGCTCGCTGCCTTCGGGGGGCTCGTGAACCACGAGCAGGCGGGTGCTCAGGGTGAGCACGCCGCCCGAGGGCATCGCCTCCGCGGCGTTGGTCGACAGGTTCAGGACGACCTGCGCGAACTGGTTGGGATCGACCTCGACCAGCAGGGGCTCCACGCTGGGCTGCATACGGATGCTGACGTTCTCGAGGATCAGGCGCCGCAGCAGGCCATGGAACTCCCGCAGCTCGTCGTTCAGGTTGAGACGCCGCACCTCCAGCACCTGGCGGCGACCGAAGGCCAGGAGCTGCTTGGTGAGGCCTGCGGCGCGGCGCGCGGCCTGATCTATTTCCGCGAGGTCTCGCCTGTGCTGGGGCTCGATGTCGGTGTTCTCCAGCAACATCTCGGTGTAGCCGAGGATGGCGGAGAGCAGGTTGTTGAAGTCGTGGGCGATGCCGCCGGCGAGGCGACCCAGGGCCTCCAGGCGCCGGGTCTGCTGGAGCTCCGTCTCGAGCCGACTCTGCTCGCGCTCGGCGCGCTGGCGCGCCTGGATGGCGCTGCTCAGCCTGCTCAGGTCGTTGAGCACCAGACCGATCAGGCGGCCCTGGCTGAGCTCCAGGGGGAAGAGCCGCAGCTCGATGTCTGGCTGGCTCTCGGACTCCTTGAGCAGGGTGCGAAGCTGCAGCTCGCCGGTCTCGACGGCCTGCCTGAAGACTGGCTCGAGGCGCCGCGCCAGGCCCGGGTCGACGTCCTCCAGAGAGGTGCCGACGTGGCTCTCGGCGCCGAGCCCGTTGGCGTCAGCCATCGCGCGGTTCACCCACGCGAAGCGCATCTCGGTGTCGAAGACCGCGATCTGTAGCGGCAGCTCGGCGAAGAACCTGGTCAGCAGCTCCTTGCTGTCGCGAGCCTCCCGCTCGGCGGTCGCGCGCGCCAGGGTGGCGCCGATCAGGCGACCAACCTGGGAAACCAGGGTGGCGTGCCAGGCGCTCCACGAGTTGCCGTCCACGGCTTCCACGCCCAGCGCGGTCACGATGCTGCCGGCGACCTCCGCGGGGACCATGATCTGCGCGTTCAACTGGTAGCGCGTCGCCAGCTCGTCGAGGTTGCTGCCTCGCGGAAACGTATACGGATCGAGCTGCAGCGTATTCCCCCCGCTGAGCTCACCAACGAGCCAGGCGTAGAGACCCTCCGCCGGTCGCGTGAACACGGCCTGCAGATCGGGCACTCCCTGTGCTCGGTGGGCGTAGAGCATCTCCAGGCGCCCAGGCTTGCCGAAGCCCATGATGAAGACCCGGCGCGCCGGCAGGAACGCGGCGAGGCGCCCCAGCGCGGACTGGATCGAGGCGTCGATGCGATCCGACGGGACTCGTATCAGCTCCGCGCTGACCTCGTCCACCAGCGAGCGCGCCTCCGCGTGCCACTGGGGCGTTGGCTCTGGGGGAGTCGCTGGGTCGGCCATGGCACGGGAACCTAGCGGGAGCGCTTCAAGATCACGCGCGCTGCGTCGGGGTGGATGCCGATGATCGTCACCTTGCTGTCGTCGATCTTGCGCGCGCGCAGCATCGCTGGGTTCACCTTCGTCAGCAGCAGCCCGATGAACACACCGAAGCCGACGACGAAGCCGATCAACACGAGCTGCGGCTCCCGCATCACGTAGGGCACCACGAGGCAGCCGATCAGCACCACCACAGCGACCATCGCGAGGCCCTTCGCGCTGCGCCAGCGCGCGTCGCAGTCAGCGCACAGCGGGATCACCATCTTCGCGGTCTTGCGCAGGATCAACATCGCGATCAGCCCGGGCAGCGTACACAGGACGATCAGGATGAAGATGTACGGCGGGTTGTACTGGAACAGGTGATCCTGGAACGAGGTCACGTTCTTCGAGCCACACTTCAGGCATACCTTGGGGAAGGTCGCGGTCTTGTCGATGGAGAGGTCTGCGCCCACCTGTTCCGCGTGGTAGCGTCCGCCGCCGCCCGCGTCGACGTCTGCCTCCTGCGGCGCTTCCTCGGACTCTGGCGGTGCGTATGGATTGTCGGTCACTCGTCCCCCATCGGAGTCCCAGGAAGGCACCCCGTGAAATTTCGGCGCGCGGCCGGGATCGGCAGGCGTCCTCACAAAACTCGAGCCGCCGTCCACTCACGGACGGCGGCGGGAGCATAGCGAGGGTTGCTACGCGAGGGAACGCAGTCGGGCTAGTCGACTCGAGTGACGGCGCCCTCGGCGGCGGAGGAAACCAGCGCAGCGTACTTCGCGAAGACACCGCGGGCGAAGCGCCTGGGCGGGGGCGCGTAGGCCGCGAGACGAGCGTCGATCTCGGCCGGATCCAACTCCACTGAAAGTCGGTTCTGGTCCGTGTCGATCACGATGATGTCACCATCTCTCAGCGCGGCGATGGGGCCCCGCACCACCGCCTCTGGTGCGACGTGACCGATCATCAGCCCGCGGGTGGCGCCGCTGAAGCGGCCGTCCGTGATCAACGCGACGTCCTCACCCAGGCCCTGACCCACGAGCGCAGCGGTGACGCCGAGCATCTCGCGCATTCCGGGGCCGCCCTTCGGACCCTCGTGGCGGATGACGACGACGTCTCCCGCCTTCACCTCGCGCTTCTCGACCGCCGCGAACGCGTCCTCCTCGCACTCGAAGACCCGCGCCGGTCCGCGGTGCTGGGTGCGCTCGTGGCCCGCCATCTTCACCACCGCGCCTTCGGGGGCGAGGTTGCCCTTCAAGATCACCAGGCCGCCGGTCTTCTTGAATGGTTTCTCCGCGGAAGCGATCACCGTCTGACCCGGAGTCTCCTTGGCCTTCTCGCCTTCCTCCGCGATGTTGTGGTCGCTCACCGTCCGGGCGCTGCCGTCGATCAGCTTGCCTTCCACCAGGCGCTTTGCGACCAGCCGGGTGCCCCCGGCCTTGTGCAGATCGAACGCGGTGAACTGCCCCCCCGGCATCAGATCGGTGATGATCGGCGTGCGCTTCGAGATCGTCATGAAGTCGTCGATGTCGAGCTCGATGCCGGCCTCGCGGGCGATCGCCAGGAAGTGCAAGACGGCGTTGGTGGAGCCGCCCGTGGCAGCGACGGAGGCGATGGCGTTCTCGATGGCCGCGCGGTCGACGATGTCGCTCGGCTTGACCCCTTCGTGGAGCAGGCGCATCACGCGCCGACCTGCTTCGCGAGCGGCTTCGTCGCGCTCGGC
>JAGQIY010001299.1 GCA_020430865.1 Myxococcales bacterium | reverse complement strand
TCAGGGCGACGCACGTTTCCTGGCGGAAGAAGCTGCCGGGCGCGGGGTGAGCGCCGAGTACGTCGCGGACGCCGCGAGCGCGGTCGAGCGCCTGCGCGGCCGGTCGACACCCGAGGACGTCATCCTGGTCAAGGGCTCGCGGGGGGTGAAGCTCGAACGCGTGGTCGCGGCGTTGCTCGCCGGGACGTCACCCGAACCGGCTGGAGCGGACGCTCCCGGACCGACCAACGAAGGGCCACATGCCCCATGATGTACGAGTTGTTGTACCCGCTGAGCTCGAAATACAGCTGGGCTGGCTGGCTGAACGTGCTCCGCTACGTGCCCTTTCGCGCCATCATGGCGACGATCACGGCGATGGCCCTGTGCTTCTGGCTGGCGCCCTGGTTCATCCGTGAGCTGCAGAAGAAGCAGATCGGGCAGGTGATCCGCAAGGAAGGGCCCGAGAGCCATCGCGTGAAGGCGGGGACGCCGACCATGGGCGGCGCGCTGATCCTGCTCAGCGTACTGATCCCCACGATGCTGTGGGCGGACGTGAAGAACGCCTTCGTGCTCAGCACCGCCGGCGTCACCGCTGGCTACGGCCTGATCGGCTTCATCGACGATCGGCTGAAGATCCAGGGACGCAACACGAAGGGGCTGCCTGGTCGGTACAAGCTCCTCGGGCAGGCGCTGATCGGCGCCATCGCCCTGGGCTACGTCTTTCTGTACGAGCCGAGCCTGCCCAAGGAGTGGCTGGAGATCCGTACCCGCCTGGCGATCCCGTTCCTGGCGTTCTCCAAGCATCCCATCGAGCTGCCGCTCTACGTCTACGTGGCCTTCGCGCTGTTCGTGGTGGTGGCCATGAGCAACGCCGTGAACCTGACCGATGGCCTCGACGGTCTGGCGATCGGCCCCGTGATGATCAACGCGGGGACCTACCTGGTGTGGGCGTACCTCGCGGGTCTCGTGATCTTTGGCCGCCCGGTCGCGCAGTATCTGGACATCGCGGGGATCCCTCAGATGGGTGAGCTGGCGGTGTTTGGCGCCGCGGTGATCGGCGCCGGGATCGGGTTCCTCTGGTACAACACCTATCCCGCTCAGGTGTTCATGGGTGACGTTGGATCCCTGGCGCTCGGCGGAGGCATCGGCATGATGGCCGTGCTGACCAAGAACGAGCTGCTGTCGATCCTGGTCGGAGGAATTTTCTTCCTGGAAACGGTGAGCGTCATCACTCAGGTGGTGAGCTTCAAGCTGTTCGGCAAGCGCGTGTTCTTGATGGCGCCGATCCATCACCACTTCGAGAAGAAGGGCTGGCCGGAGCCGCGCATCATCGTGCGCTTCTGGATCATCTCGGTGCTGCTCGCGCTGGTCAGCTTGTCTTCCTTGAAACTGAGGTAGCCATGGACTTGGTTGGCAAGAGAGTGGTCGTGGTCGGGCTCGGAAGGAGCGGCCACGCCGCCGCGGCGCTTTGTGCCCGGGAAGGGGCGACGGTGGTCGTGAGCGACTCCAGGGACGAGGACCTCCTGAGGCAGGAGGTCGCCGAGCTCGTCCAGCGCGGGGCACGCATCGAGGTGCGGGCAGGGGCGCAGGCGCTGGAGGTGTTTCGTGGCGCTGACCTGGTCGTCGTGAGTCCTGGTGTGCCGCCGCTCGCGGTGCTGGACGAGGTCGCCGGTCAGGGCGTGGAGGTGATCGGTGAGCTGGAGCTCGCCTCGCGTTTCCTCGAGGCACCGATCCTCGCCGTGGGCGGCACGAACGGCAAGAGCACCACGACGACGCTCTTGGTAGCGCTGGTCGCCGCCTCGGGCAAGCGAACGTTCGCAGGCGGCAACCTGGGCACGCCGCTCAGTGAGGCGATCGACCCGCGCAGCGACGAGGAGCTCTACGAGGCGCTGGTGGTCGAGGTGTCGAGCTTTCAGCTGGAGCGGGTGAGGGAGTTCAGGCCACGGGTGAACCTGCTGCTCAACGTCAGCGAGGACCACCTCGACCGCTATCCGGACTTCGATTCCTACGTGAGCGCCAAGGGCAATAGCTTCCTGCGTCAAGCGCCGAAGGACGTGGCAGTGATTCCCTGGGGAGATGAGGTGATCCTGGCTCAGGCCAGGCGCGGTCAGGCGCGCGTCGTGACCTTTGGGCTCGACTCCGTCGGTGAAGCTGACTTCGCGGCGGTGCTCACCCCCGAACCTGGAGTCCTGGACCGCGCGCGGGGAGACTTCTATGGCTTGAAGGACGCCGATCTGCATGGCGCACACAACGTGTTGAACGCTGCCGCGGCGATCGCTGGTGCACGAGAGTTCGGTGTGGAGCCGGACGCCATCCGCCAGGGCCTGGCGAGCTTCAGCGGGCTGCCGCACCGCATGCAGCGGGTGGACCAGGTGGAGGGTGTCACCTTCTACGACGACTCGAAGGCGACGAACGTCGGCTCGGCGGTGACTGCGTTGCTTGGGCTCGCGGAGCCGAAGGGCGTCTTGATCGCTGGCGGGCGTGACAAGCACGGGTCGTACGCGCCGCTGGTCGACGCGCTGGCGGAGAAGGGGCGCGCGCTCGTGCTGATCGGCGAGGCGGCGGACCGCATCGCCGAGGCCGTGGGGGACCGCGTCCGTGTCGCCCGAGCTGGGTCTATGCAGGAAGCGGTGAGTTTGGCCCACTCTTTGGCCCAGATCGGCGAAGCGGTGTTACTGAGTCCAGCCTGCTCGAGCTTCGATATGTTCCAGAACTACCACGACCGGGGAGTGCGCTTCGTAGAGGCTGTGAAACAGCTGAAAACAGCGCGTGTCGCAGCGGGTGCGGCCTCGGACGGTGGATCTGGCGAGCCGGGAACGGAGGCTGAACGCTGATGCTGAGAGGGGCTTTTGGGGCAATTCGGGGACTCTTTGCGCCCTCACCGCGCTCCGGCCCCTTCGACACGGTGCTGATGGCGGTGGTCATCGCGCTGCTCGGCTTCGGGGTGGTGATGGTGTTCAGCGCCAGCGCCTACGAGGGCACGGTGGTGTTCCGCGACGCTCAGTACTTCCTGAAGCGTCAGGCGATGTACGCGGGCGGTGGCGTGATCTTGATGCTGATCATCAGCAAGATCGACTACCAGCGCCTGCAGCCCTTCACGCACCCCATCCTGGGCCTGTGCGTGGCGCTGATGCTGCTGAGCATCACCGGGCTCGGTCACAGCGGTGGCGGTGCCACGCGCTGGCTGAAGCTCGGTCCGATCAACGTGCAGCCCTCAGAGGTCTCCAAGCTCGGCGTCATCCTGTGGATGGCTTATTCCCTGGGGAAGAAGCGCGAGAAGGTGCGCCAGTTCTCCTACGGCTTCCTGCCCCACCTGATCGTGGCAGGCATCTTCACGCTCTTGTGCCTCAAGCAGCCAGACTTCGGTGGCGCCGTGGTCTTGCTGACCCTGACCGCCGCGCTGATGTTCATCGCCGGGGTGCGCTGGGTGTGGTTCATCCCCATCGGGATCGTGGGCGGCTTCCTG
>JAGQIY010001298.1 GCA_020430865.1 Myxococcales bacterium | reverse complement strand
TGGCGCGCGATCCGAAGGAGTCCGGGGCGTAGCGCAGTCTGGTTAGCGCACTTGACTGGGGGTCAAGGGGTCGATGGTTCGAATCCATTCGCCCCGACCGGCTCCGCGGCACCTGCCGCGGAGCCGCCAGCGAGGCCTTCGCCACCCCCCGAGGCCTGCACCAGCCGAGCGAGGAGCGGTGGATCAGCGTTCGATCAGCCACGTCTATCGGGACCCTCTCGAGCTGATCTGGATCGGGCTGCTGGAAGAGCTCGGGTTCCGTCTCGAGCGCAGCTCCGAGGTGTTCGCCGCTTTCGATGGGCAGCACACGCTGACGCTCTGCCACGGCGAGCACTTCGACGCCGACGACAGCCTGGCTCAGATGATCTTCCACGAGCTGTGTCACGCCCTCGTCGCAGGCGACGCCGGCCGCAACGCGAAGGACTGGGGGATGCAGCACGACGACGAGCGCGACCTGGAGCAGGAACGAGCCTGCCACCGCCTCCAAGCGACCCTCGCCGGCGAGCATGGCCTGCGCGACTTCTTCGCCGTGACCACCGACCATCGGCCCTTCTGGGATCAGCTGGGAGCCGAGCCGCTGCGGTCCGTGGACAGTGTGGATGAGCCAAGCGTCGAGCGCGCGCGACTTGGATACCACCGCGCGACGCAGGGTCCCTGGAGCGCCCCCCTCGCGCGCGCCCTGACGAGGACGCGTGCGATCGGTGACCTGGTACGCGATGTCGCGCCAAGCAATTCCCTATGGAAACGCACGCGGCCGCTCCACAGGCTGGGCGTGGCGACCCACGCGGACTCGAGCTTGCGCTGCCGCGACTGCGCTTGGTTCCACGAAGCCCAGTGCACGCGCAGCGTGGCGCGCGGCGACGACCCGGCGCTCGCCCCCGAGGCGAACGAGATCGCCTGCGAGCGCTTCGAGAACAGCTTCTCCGACGCCCACTGCGCCGATTGTGGGGCTTGCTGTCGAGAGGGCTTTCATCGCGTGGAACTGGAGCGTGGAGAGGCCTTCGCGCGGCGGCACCTCGATCTGGTGAGTTTCGACGGCCCCGTCGCCTTCGTCCCGCGTCCCGAGGGGCGCTGTGTGGCGCTCGTGCTGACCGCCGCGGGTCACCGCTGCTCGCACTACGCGGATCGACCGCGCGCTTGCGCTGATTTCGAGCGGCGGGGCCCCGCTTGCCTCGAGGCTCGGCGGCGCGTGGGACTGAGCGATTGACCCAGCGCGTCGAGGTGCGCCGCGCATCCGCGCGGGTACGCGCAGCGTTGCGAGGTGCGACGCTGCGCCTTCTCGCTTGACCAAACGTCCGTCTGCCCCCCAGATGTAAGGCATGCGTCTCCCCCTCGCGATGCCCTCCAAGCGTTTCAGTTCTCTCGGTTTGGTGCTGCTCGGAGCAGCCCTGTGGTGGCCTGTTGCGTGCAGCGGGGGTGACGGTGGTGTCGCAGCGGGGGGCGGCAGCCAGATTGGCAACGGGGGCAGCGGCAACCAGGACGCGGGCGGCGGCAACGGGGGCAGCGATCTCTTCGACGCGGATCTGGATCCCTACGCCAGCGAGGACAGCGACGGGGACGGCATCAATGACAGCGTCGAGGGCAGAGCGGAGAACCGCGACACGGACGGCGACGGAACCCCGGACTACCTCGACGATGACAGCGACAACGACGGCATCTCGGACAAGGACGAAGCCGGGACGGGGAACAAGCCCGAGGATACCGACGGGGACGATATCCCCGACTACCTGGATCCCGACAGCGACAACGACGGACTGGGCGACGCGCTAGAGAAGTCCTACGGCACCGATCCCAAGCAAGCGGACAGCGACGGTGACGGCACCACGGATCTGGTCGAGGTCGAGGCCTGCGGCGGCGATCCAAGCTGCCAGAACGACCCGACCG
>JAGQIY010001297.1 GCA_020430865.1 Myxococcales bacterium | reverse complement strand
GGCTCCCGGTGGTGTCATGATCTACGGTCTCGAGGATCTCGAGCACGGCTTCGACATCGACTGCGATGTGGTGGTGGTTGGCTCCGGCGCGGGCGGTGGTGTAGCAGCGGCCAACCTGGCCCGCGCCGGCATGAAGGTCGTGGTGCTCGAGGCTGGCCCGAAGCTGCGCGCCGAAGACATGACCCGGGACGCTCCGCGTTTCCTCGCCCGCTACTACTGGGAAGGTGGCTTGCGCATGATCGCAGGCACCACGCAGACACCGTCGCTCCAGGCGCGCTGCCTCGGTGGCAGCACCGTGGTCAACTCAGCCATCATGTTGAAGCTCCCCCAGTGGGTGCGAGACATCTGGCGCGAAGAGACCCACTCGGGGATGTTCCACCATCCGGACTTCGAGGCCGCCTACGATCGCGTCTTCGATCGCCTGGGCGTCGCTCCAACTCCGATGACGGTGATGGGACGACGGAACCTGACGACGCGGGATGCGCTCGAGGCCGCGGGCATCAAGGGGAAGCCCTTGCCTCGCGCCGTGGTCGACTGTGAAGGCTGCGCGGATTGCCTCACCGGTTGCGCAAACGGCGCGAAGCAGTCCGTGGATCGCACCTACATCGAAGACGCTCTCGAGGATGGCGCCGAGGTCTACACCTGTTGCCATGTGGAAGAGGTCGAGACCAAGGGCAAGCGCGCCACTGGCGTGCGCGGCCGCGTGGTGGACCCCGTCGGCCGGCGCAAGGTCGCTGAGTTCAGCGTCAACGCCAAGCTGGTGATCATGGCCGCCGGGACCATGCACACGCCGGTGATCTTGCAGATGAGCGGCATCAACCCCAGCGACCGCGTCGGCGCGACGCTCTTCGCCCACGTGGGCGGCGGCATGGTGGGCATCCTGGACGAAATCGTGGAGCCGTGGATCGGGGCCACTCAAGGCTGGGGGGCGATCAGTGAAGAGATCCGCGGGCTGAAGTTCGAGGGACTGTGGGCAGATCCCAGCGTGCTGATGGTGCGCTGGGGCGACCTGGGACGACGCTTCCTGGAACAGATCCCCCAGCTTCGCTACGCAACCGTGATCGCCCTGGTCTACCGCGCGAACGTGACCGGTAGGGTGAAGGCGCGGCGCAACGGCATGCCCAGCATGAAGATCTGGATCCCCGACAGCGAGGCAAAGCCAGTCCTGCGAGGCATGAAGCAAGCCGCGGACGGCCTGCTCGACATCGGCGCGCGGGGCGTGCACACCGGCATCCCGATCGTCGCTGATGAGTTCCGCACGAAAAAGGACACCGAGGAGCTGCTGCACCCCAAGGTTGGCGCGCGCCACCTGCAGATGACGATGAACCACGTCTTCGGTTCCTGCCGCATGAGCGAAGGCGACGAAGGCGTGGTCGACGAACACGGCCGCGTGAAGGGCGTCGAGAACCTGTACATCTGCGACGCCAGCATCTTCCCCAGTCCCAGCGCGGTGAACCCGCAGGCCACGATCATGGCGATGTGCGACCTGATCAGTCGCCGTTTGGGTGACCTGCAAACGAGCGCCCACTGAGGGCGACGCCCCAGAGACGGCGCTACGCCTGCACGCCAAGCCATCCACGGATTCGATGGATACCATCGAATCTTTCGACTTCACCGATGGTTCTCGGGAGCACAGACTGCGCTCCTCACCCCCGAACCAACGGGCGCCGACTCGGTCGACGCTTGGGGGTACCTCACGGAAAGGAAGTCGAGGGATGTCACGAGAATGGAACGCTGCGCTCTACGACCAACATCACCGCTTCGTCGCCGACCTCGCCCGGGACATGGTGAGCGAGCTGGCGCCCAGCAATGGTGAGCTGGTGCTCGACCTCGGCTGCGGTAGCGGGCGCATGACGGAG
>JAGQIY010001296.1 GCA_020430865.1 Myxococcales bacterium | reverse complement strand
CGTCGGGGGGCGCTGGCGCAGCGCATTGTGCACCGTTGCACTCAAGACACGAACCGTCTCGACTTCCTCCACGAGGAACTTCCTACGGGGCGTGCGCAACGCACTGACGGGGATCGCTGCGAGGGATGGTGGCAGCGCGAGCAGCCAGCGCGTACCGCCAGCCAGGATCCCTCCGCTGGCGCCGAACAGCTGCCTGTAGATGAGCTGTGCACGATCCGCGTCGAACGTCGACGGGCTGGCCAGACTCAAGCGAAGGGCTTCGATCTCGTCTGTCAGCGCGCCCATGGGTACAGCGGACAGGGCAGCCCTCGTCGGTGACACGGCCAGTCGCACGAGCTGGTCGTCAACGACCATCCAAGCCAGCGCCCGTTCGTGCGGATCGAGACTGGCCTGCCAAGCCGACAAGTCCAGCAAGTCTCGCGCTTCCCGCCCACGTCCGCGGACGGCTCGATCGATCCGGCGCACCACAGCGCCGCGAGCCCGCCATGCTGCCTCGTAGTCCGCTATCGCACCAGCTCGCTGGGCATCGGTCACGTCGGGTCGGTACGCGCTCAGCAGCCGAGCATGCGTTGCCGCGACGCGCTCGAGGGAGGCGTGCTGCTCACTCGCCAACGGTGCAGGGAGGTCGATGTTGTGCTCGGCCCTCCTCAGGGCAGCAGCCAGCTGGCTACCGCGATCCATCTCGAGGAGCCAGAACGCTTGCTCGGCAGAGCCCTCTGCGGCCAAGTTGGCCCGCATGCCGCGAACGGCGAGCTGGTGCATCTGCCGCCGCAGGGGGCGAGCTTCGGAGGGCGCGAGCCCGCGGAGCTGATCACGCAGTGCCGTCATGGCACGGACGACCAGGCGGAGGGCTCCGCTGTGATTCCCTCTCGCTTCGGCCACCTCGGCCAGGCGCCCGAGAACGGTTGGCCGCAGCGCGTGGCTCTTGGGCAGCGTCGCCAAGAGCTCGCGCAAGCGGAGCTCCGCTTGCTCGTGCCGGGACCCGGAGATCTCCAGAGCGCCAAGGCCCAGGATCGCACCGCTACGCGTTCGCGGATCTCCGTCGGCGACCTGGGCGAGGGCCTCCCGGTAGCGGGACTCGGCCTCTTCCCACCCCTGTCGCAGCGCTGCAATGTGCCCGGCCCTGGTAGTGAGCTCGGCCTGGACCTCTGGCGGGTTCCTTGAGGCCGCGGCTTCGTCGAGTGCGACGCTCGCTTGGCTCCACTGCTCGAGCAGCATGTGCGCGTCGGCGATCGCGATCAGCGCCGTGCCCAGGGCACTTCCGCTAGCCCGGAGCAGCTGCAACGCCTGATCGGCAGCTTCGAGGGCGAGCTCGCCCTGGCGCAGGGCGATGTAGGTCGACGCCAGCTCGAGCAAGATGCGAGCATGAAGCGCTGGGTTTGATCCCGTGGGGGTGACCGCCTGCTCCAGCTCGTCGAGGGCAGTGGCGAAGTCCCCCTGCCGCGAGTGGGCCATGGCCAGGAGCAACCGAGCCTCGCGCGCCACGTCCGCATCGCCCTCGCCTGCCGTGGCCAGGAGCGCCGTAGCGGCCTCGGCTGCCGCGTCAGGTCGTTCCAGTCGCAGCTGGGCCTGGTGGGCCAAGCGCAGCATGCTCCGCCAGCGCCCCTTCAGTCCGGCCTGCTCCGCCGCGGGAATCCCGATGGCCACGATTTCGAGGAGGCGAGCCGGGTCGTCCACGCTGGCGGAGGCGTACCACCTCGCATACCAGCTGAGAATCGCAGGATCGTTGGAAGCGCGCACGGCCTGCCAACCCGCCTGCCGGGCGTCGTCAAGCTGATCCGCTTGCACGTCGAACGTGGACGCCCGGTAGTAGGCCCAGGCCGCAGGTCGGTACCACTGGGCGCTCGTTGCGAGTCGACCCGTCTCCATCATCCAGGGATATCCGCGGCCAGCGTCGCCCTGCGCCTTGTACGCGGTTCCCACACACTGTCGGCAGCAGAGGGCGAAGTAGCTGTGCGGCGCAGCCTCCACGTCCCTCGCAATCGGCGGAAACGCTGCGACCGTGGCGCGGTGAAGGCCTGACTGCCAGAACAGGTGCAGTCGATAGGCTGCGCGCGCCAAGTGGCACTCCTGCGCCCACGCAGACTCCGGCATGCGCTCCCACCGCTCGATCGCCGCCAAGAGTGCCGGATGCGACGGCTCGTCCCGAGTCATTTGCGCGACTCGGCGAACCATGGGAAGCACGGCCGATCGCGAACCGTCCACATCGTGAGAGCGAAGAAACGACTGGACGAGCGCATGGGCGAGCTGGAACCCACTGTGCCACTGGGCGCGCAGGTAGGCATCGAAGTGCTGGTGGTCTTGGCGCTCCCACGCGTCAAGCAGGAGCTCGCCCGCGGTCTCGGCGATGTCCGTGGGAGGATCCAGTCCTTCGGCACGCTCGATCTCCTCCGCATGTGCTGGTAGCGCGGAGGCCAGCAAGATCAGCACGGCAGCCACACGCAACCACATGGCGGCCGGCCTAGGGACCCCGCGGGCGTAGGAATGCCGCCAGCTGGTCCTTGCGTTGCCCCTCGGGCGCACCAGCCAGCAACGACGTGGCACGCGAGAGAAGAGAGTGGTCAAGCGCGATGTAGATGGCGAGCCAGTGATCGTCTGCACTCGATGCGGAGAGCTCG
>JAGQIY010001295.1 GCA_020430865.1 Myxococcales bacterium | reverse complement strand
GCTGGTGGCATCCACCGCTCACTTCTACCCACGTGAGGTCGAGGCTCTGCATCTCCGCGAAGACCTGGTCTGCACCCACGGGATCCGCCGAGGCGCTCATCAGCAGGATGGGGATCTCGGCGCTATCCAGGTCCGTGAACCACTCCTTCCGGTCCCCGCCCGCCATGGGGATACCAGCGATCACCCGCGGGTCGCGGAAGCCTGCGGAGAAGGCGTCGAGCTCCGCCTCGCTACAGGTACCCTCCGCCGACGGGCAATCCGCACGGATCGCCTCGACGTCGTAGTCGGTCCCGGCGATCGCCCAGGTGGAGTAGGTACCGAAGCTGTGCCCGCTCATGACCACCCGATCGAGCTGTAGCCTGCCCGCGAGCGGTTCTTCGCTTGGCAGGTTCTCCAGAAAGTCGAGGCTCTGGCTGATGTCCTGGGGACGGGTGATGTAGGTCGCCGTGGGGCGTGGATCGAGGTTGCCGTCGAGCGTATTGCCGGTGTGATCGGGACCCACGGCGACCCAGCCATGGCTGGCGTAGTAGCTCATCAGTTCTTCCGAGGTGCCAGCCCAGCCGCGATCACCGTGAGAGTAGACGTGGACCGGGTAGCCCGCTTCCTCCAGCGGGGGCGCGAGCGTGGCGTCTTCGAAGGAGTAGATGCCTGCGAATAGCCCGACGAAGGTCGGGTGCTCGCCGCTGGTTTCTTCCGTGGGGTACCACACGTGGATCTTGATGGTCCGCGGTTCGCTCTCACCCTCGGGCGTGTACGTCGTCTCGTAGAGCTTGTGGCCGGCCTGGTAAGGCCCCCGCTGGTCGACGGGCAGGTCCAAGGAGGCGTGCGGGTTGCCGTCCGGTCCCGGATCGTCTCCACCACATCCCGTGAGGGACGGGAGCCCCAGCAGCGCCGCTACCACCCAGGCTCGTGCCGCGCCCGAGCGAACGGTCCACGACCCGTGCGTCGGAGAATTTCGGAACGAGGGAGGGGGGGAGAGGGCCATGCTGGGTCCCATGATGTCTCGCCGCAGGTCTCCACAACAAGACCGAGCGACCAATCGAGGAGAAAACACGGAGGTTGGAGCCGTCGTTCTCCAGGGAACGCCAGCTGTGACATACTCCTCGTCTTAGGTGGACGCTTTGCTAGACGCCCTAGAGGACGCGGTGTGCATCGAGGACGCCGCTGGAATCATCCTGGAGTGCAATGGCGCGTTCTGCGATCTGGTTGGCGTGTCGAAGCGTGAGCTGATCGGCGCCGACGGGGGCGGCCTGCGACCGCGGCTGCTGGAGTGCGAAGACACCTGGGAAGTCCAGCGCCGCGAGTTCCAGACGGAGGATGGCGCGCAGAGAACACTGGTGAGGCTGCGGGACCGCAGCCGCGAACTTGCCAAGGAGCAAGCGCTCGTCCAGCGGGCGAAGGAACTCGAGCAGAGCGAGCGCAAGCTTGCGGAGATCCTCTCCCGACAGCGATCCATCCAGCACGCTCAGCGTCTGGAATCCGTGGGGCAACTCACCGGCGGAGTTGCCCACGACTTCAACAACTTGCTCGCCGTGATCACGGGCTGCTTGGAGCTGCTCAAGGTGCGGGCCGGGGAGAATCGCCCGGTGATCGAGCTGGCGGATCGCGCGTTGACGGCTGCCGAGCGAGGCGCGGCGTTGGTCCAGCGCCTCCTGGCCTTCTCCCGGCGGCAGATGCTCAATCCGGAACCGACGGACGTGAACTCCCTCGTCGTCGACGTGCTGGAGCTGTCCAGGCGCAGCCTGGGCGAACACATCGAGATAGAGACTCAGCTGAGCGAGGAGCTGTGGTCGGTCCTGGTGGACGCGAGCCAGCTGGAGAACGCCGTGCTCAACCTGGTGATCAACGCGCGGGATGCAATGCCGGACGGCGGCATCCTGATGGTCTCGACCGAGCGATTCCGCGTGGATGCGCCAGAGGACGGCCTGGTCGTCGGAGACTATGTGAAGATCGCCGTGTCCGACACTGGCAGCGGCATCCCCAGGGAACACCTGGGTCGGGTCTTCGAGCCGTTCTTCACCACGAAGGAGACCGGCCGTGGCAGCGGCCTCGGCCTCTCGATGGTCTACGGCTTCGTCACGCAGTCTCACGGCGCTGTGAGGATCCACAGCGAGGCGGAAGCTGGCACCACCGTGGAGTTGTTCTTGCCGCGAGTTGGCTTCGTTCCCAACGAGGAGATCGAGGAGTCCTCCGAGCAACCTCGGGGGCGTGGCGAACTGGTGCTGGTCGTCGAAGACGACCTCGCCGTGCGACGTACGGTGGTGTCGGTGCTCGAGGAACTTGGCTATCGGGTGTTGGAGGCATCCACCGCCGCGGACGCATTCGAACTCCTACAGCAAACCAAGGTGGACTTGCTGCTGACCGATGTCGTGTTGGGTGGTACCGCGTCTGGCCCTGAGTTGGTGCAGCGCGCGGTCGAGCGTATCCCCGAACTCAACATCATCTTCATGACGGGCTACGCAGATCAGCACCTGTCCGCGGTCGGACGCGACGCGCACATCCTGAAGAAGCCATTCCGCGCGCCCGAACTGGCGCGGCTGTTGCGCGAGGTATTGAAGAGCACTCATTGACCGCCTCGCACACATAGGGGCACACGTTCCAATACGCGTCCGCACGCGGCAACATTTCCACGCGTCTTTCACTGGACTCGAAAGGCACTCGATGCTGTCATGTCCCTGCATGGCGCGTATCCTCACCGACGAGCGCCACTGGCCCCTGGTGTTGGTGGTTTGGCCCGAACACCCGGTGACTGACGAGGATCTGGAGGACTTCTTCCAGGTCTCCGAGCGTCAGCTCAACCGGGGACGACACGTCGTGCTGCACCTGGCCGACGGTGCCAGTGGGCTCGGTGCAAGGCATCGTCGAGCGATGGCGGCTCACATCAAGCGCTTCCAGAGCGATCTCGAACGCAACGTGTTGGCTGGAGCGGTGGTGCTGCGGAACCCGGTGTTGCGCGGCATGATCATCGCGACCAACTGGCTCGCGCCTCCGCCGTCGCCGCAGCGGATCTTTGCCCACCGAGACGCCGCGGAAGCCTGGTTGATGCAGGTGCTACGCGAGGCTGGGGAAGTGTACGCGGCGGCTCCGGCCCCTGCCTGAGCGTGGCGCTAGTCGGTTGGCTGTCGGGCGAGCCACTCGTCCCACACCGACAGGCCGGTGCGGGGGCTGTCCGTGTCGGCGTACAGGCCCGTGTCACGCCAGATCCGCGCCAACGGGTCTTGTGCCAGCAGTCCGTCCCAGAACGGGTCGAAGTCCACCACAGTGAACCACATGACGAAGCGCGCGCCGAGCGCGTTGGCATCCCTCAGCATACGCTCGACGTAGGCGTGCTGGTTCGCTTCTGTGGCCTTCACGTCGACTCCGTACGTCGGGATCACGAGGTCCTCGGCGATCCAGCCGGTTTCTGCGATCGCCAGCGGTTTCCCTGGGGCAATGTCCTGAGCTTGGGATAGCCAGTCGGCTGGCAGGTTGTTCGGGTCCCCGGCGTTCGCGTGACCGTAGAACACATAGCCATAGCTGCTCACCCCGATCCAATCCGTACACGGGAGCAGCTTGACCATGCCGTCCTTCATCGTCTTCCGATCCGCGGAGTCTGGATGCTTCAAGGCGATCGAGACGAAGACGGGCAGCGTCGGATGTTGCTGCTTGATGCGATCGTAGACGTTGCAGGCGAAGTCGACGTACTTGTCGAAGGCCGGCGCATCGTTGAGCAGCAGCTCGCTGACCTCGATGCCGTCATTGAAGTAGTCGGGCTGGAAGCGATCGATCAGATCGAGGGCGAAGTTGCCATACGCGGTCTGAACCTCGGGCGAGTCGAAGTCCCGCGTCGCCCAGGCACCTTCGCGCGGCAGGTTGCTGGAAGCTCCCCAGACGCCAGCGAGCTCGTTCCGCGCCGGGTTCAGCGGCGCGAGCGCCAGATACAGTGGCTTGCCCGGCTCCAGTCGCGACACCCGGCCACTCAACTCGTTCTCGACGTTCGTCGGATAGGGTGCGCCAGTCAGCGCCTCTTCCCAGGGGATCCCGGCGTCCAGGTGATGGGCGTTCATGTCGCTGTGGGCGGCGACCTTCAGGTAGGTGTCGTTCACCGCGGAAACGGTGGCATCCCAGGGCCAGGGCGAGAAGCCCAGGCGCATGCTGCGCGTCGCCGCGCCTGCCGTGCCACCGCTGGCGTCCCCTCCGCTTCCCGCGCTGCCGCCGCTTCCTGCGCTGCCGCCGCTTCCTGCGCTGCCGCCGCTTCCTGCGCTGCCGCCGGTCCCGCCGCCTGCAGAACCGCCCGAGCCGCCAGCTGCGTCGCCTTCGCTGGAGCAGCCGGCAAAGAGCACTGGCAGGCACAGGGCGCAGAGCAAGAGCGTGGAGCGTCGGAAAGCCATGACGCCCGACCTTAGCAAGGCACGTGCCGGAGGAACACGTGCGGAACGACGAGGGTTTCCCATGTCACAACGGAAGCGCGGTGCGGACCTCGACCGGGGTTCATCGTCCAGCCATGAACTCGGCTTCACGCTGGCGTGGGCGCGTCTCATGGACATTACCGGCTCGGGGTTGGCGCGGAGTGGGTCTACCCTCGGAGCTATGAGCAACGCAGCAGCAGACGAGGCAGGTATCGAGATCAACGGCATGGCGCACGTCCAGCTGACGGTCAGTCAGTTCTCCGAGGCGCGGAGGTTCTACGGTCGCTTGCTGCCCTTCCTTGGTATGCGCCCGGTGATGGACTTCGAGGGCTTCTACTACTGCGTCGGCGGACGCTCCGCACTCGCGATCTCGTCCGCCGATCCGGAACACGCCGGGGAGCGCTTCGTGCAGCGGCGCGTGGGCCTGCATCACCTGTGTTTCCGCGCGAGAACTCGTGAGGACGTCGACAAGGTGTACGCCCTGGTGCAGGAGCTGGGCGCGACCGTCGTGCATCCTCCAGAGGAAGCGCAGTGGGCTCCGGGCTACTACTCGCTGCTCTTCGAGGACCCCGACGGTATTCGCTTGGAGATCAACTTCGTGCCGGGAAAGGGTCTACTCAGGGAGTCCTGAGCGAGAACTGCCAGGGCGCCTGCCGAGCGGAACCCGCGGAGAGGCTTGAACCCTTCTTCCGGGGACTGGCTCTCACCCCCGATCCGAAGCCGCATCCGGGGAGTTCAGATGAGATCGAAAGCCGAAGGAATCCACCAACCCTTGCCCGTGGCCTCGAAGAGTGCTTCCGTCCCCCGAGCCGACGAGGCGGGTCCCGTGGTGCTGGACACCACCGGGCCGCGAGGTGAAGCGAACCAGGCACGGAAGGACGGCAACGCGTTTCTGGCCAGCGGAGTCGGTATCGGCGCATTCGGGGTGGTGAGCGGCGCTCTGCTCGGCGCGGTTTGCCCGGTGTGCGTCGTGGCGACGCCAGCGCTGATTGGCGCCGGCGTCTACAAGCGTCTCCGCGCCTGGCGCATGGAGCAGCAAGAGACTGCCCGAAGGACAGAGCGCGGCGAGGGCTGAGGGTCAGTTGCCGATGGCGTTGATGCAGTCGGAGTAGGCCTTGTACTGCTGGCCACATCCTCCCGGAACCGCGTAGCCCGCGATGCAGGCCCAGTTGGCCTGGTTGGCGCACTGCAGGTAGCCGAGCCACTCGTCGTCGCAACCAGTCCCCGTCGCGCCGAACCACAGACAGTTGCTGTTGCACTCGGTCTCGGAGGCATTGTTGGGGCAGCTCTCGGCGGCGATGTACGAGCAGTAGCTGCTGCAGGGATCGACGATGGACGGGTTGGGGTTCTCGCTGACCGCGCAGTCGATCGCCTTGAGGTAGAGCGTGCCACAGCCGCTGACGTAGG
>JAGQIY010001294.1 GCA_020430865.1 Myxococcales bacterium | reverse complement strand
TGCACGCGTCGATCGCGAACCCTACGCGAGTCTGGCCGCTCCGGGAACGCCAGATCACCACAACAGCCCGAAAGACAGCTCCCCGTAGAGCTTCGCGTCCAGCAGGCCGTCGGTGTCCGAGTCGAAGGCGTTCTTCAGCGCCTGCGCCGTGGCCGCCGGGAGGTTCGAGGTCGTGTCCGACGGGTCCATGTCTCCCGACTGCACCAGGCCGCCGATCACCGCCGCGATGCGCCAGGGCGCTTCCGAGCGGTAACCATAGCCGAGCCCAACGAAGCCGCCGAGGTGCGTGCTCGTTCGCTCGTAGTCGAACTCCCCCGGCGCGTTCTCTTCGTGGCCGTTGACGCGGTAGTGCGCCCCCAGCACGCCGAGCTCGGCGAGCAGGCTGTGGGTCTCCATGAACCACACGCGACCGCGCACCGGGATATTGAACTTGTGCGCCGTGGCCTTGGCCTCGGCGCCGTTCGCGTCCTCCGTGAACTTGGCGAAGCCGTAGTACAGGCCGCCGCTCAGCTCGAGCCAGCACAGCGGCTGCCAGGCCGCCTCGGCGCCGAAGAAGGAGTTCGGTCCAAGCGCGTTGATGTGGAACCCCAGCAGGTTCGTGGGGCAAGATGGCTTTGGCTCCGGGGCAGGAGCGACGGGCTCCGGCGCGGGCTCTGGCTCGGGTTCCGGCGCTGGTGCGGCCACCGGTTCCTCGGGGATCGTCTCGGCGCCGGCCGTGATGGCGAAGACCACGCGGCGGTTCCGCTGCCAGGGCTCCTCGCACTGGCTGGAGTCGTCCGGGGTCTTGTTGTGACAGGCCTCGGGCTCCTCGACCTGAGGCTTGCTCTCGCCGTAGCCCACGCTGGTCAGGCGGTCCTCGTCGATGCCGCTGCCGATCAGCCACTTGCGCAGGCTCGCCGCGCGGCGGTTCGACAGATCCTTGTTGTAGCGATCGCTGCCCCGCGAATCGGTGTGCCCCTCGATCTCGAGCTTCACCTCGGGGTACTTCTTCAGGTAATCGACCAGCTCCTTCAAGGTGGACTGCGTCTCCGGGTCGCTGCGCAGGTTGGCCTTGTTGTACTCGAACTCGATGTTGCCGCTGTAGTCGAGCTTTCCGCCTTCCTTGCGGAAACCCTTCACAGCGCTCACGTCGAGGGTCGCCGGCTTCGGCTCATCGGTCTTCGCGTTCGCGTCGGCGTTGAACGAGGCGTCGCCCTCGGCCTTTGCGTCCGCGGAGCTATCGACGTTGAAACTCCCGGAGGCGCTGGCCTGACAGCCCACGGCGCCCGCTGCGAGTCCGAGCGTCAAAACGCCTCGTCTCACCCCCAAACCCACACACGACGTCCGGATGTTCTCGCGCAAACCCATGCAATCCTCACTTACGTGCGGAACTGGCGGCGCCTCCCCAAGTGGACGCCGCGGTCCCGCATCAGCGGACTGTTTAGCCCGCCTGATGCGTGTCGGCTAGACAGTGCCGCGGTAGGAGGACAGGTGACGTGGGTGTCGCGTTATGGGACGCTAGAGCGTGTTGTGCAGGATGCGCCCGCTGGTCTTCTTCTGGCTGGCTTTTCCGTCGCGCGTCTTGGCAGCCTGGGCAGGAGCCGGCGCGTCGATCTCCGCGTCGTCGAACTCGGTCTGAGTGGCCTTCAGATCCCCAAGCTGGCGCTCGATGTCTTGCTTGACCCGCGCCGGAGCGGGCGTCTTCTTGCGCTCCTTCAGGGCGTCGATGCGGCGCCCGAGCTCTTGCTTGGCCGCGGTCACGTCGCCATTGCCGAAGAGCTCGTTGGCCCGGCGCAGGCTGTCGTTGGTGCCCACGCGTGCGAAACGCGCCTCGACCACCGGGTCCAGGACTGGGACCACGCCCGAGGCCAGCGATGTGCTGAGCGCGGCCTCGGCCTTCGCGGCGCCGCCCCGCATCAGGTCGGTGTAGCCCAGGTTCACCTGAGCGATCGGGCGCGTACCGTCAGCGCCAGCAGGCACCTCCACCTCCGCCAGCACCGTCTTGACGTCCTTTGTCGCAAAGCTCCCCAGGGAAACGAACACGCGGTCGCCCTCCTGACGGAAGGCGCGATCGTAGACTTTCTGCAGCCGCACGCCGGGAGCCAGCACCAGCTCCACCTCCGCCTCGTCGGCCACCGTACTCTGCAGCGACGCGAGCTCCGTGTCGAAGACCTGACCCAGATCTCGCGCTTGCTCCGCGAAATGGTGACGCCCGTTGGTGCCGCTGGCCAGCGCGATCAACAGCTGCTCGTTGTAGTCGACATCGATACCGATGGAGCTGATGGCGCAGTCCATGCGCGCGCTTCGTTCCGCGAGGGAACGGAAGTCGGAGACGCTGCGCAGCCCGCTGGTGGGCTCGCCATCGGACAGCAGCAGGATGCGATCGACCATGTTGCTGCGCTTCTGCAGCAGGCGCATCGACTCCTCGAGCCCGCAGGAGATGCAGGTGTCGCCCTGAGCGCTGATGCCGTCGATCGCCTGCGCCACACGCTGGCGACTCGAAGAGTCGATGGTCACGCTATCCGCGAGGATCTGCGTCTGGGTGTTGTAGGAGACCAGGCTCACCACGTCGCCGTCGCGCAGCCGCTCGACCATCGCTCGCGCCGCGTTCAGCGCGTTCGTCAAACGCACGCCCTTCATCGACCCGCTCTTGTCGATGGCGATGGCCAGATTCAGCGGCTGCTTCGCGACGCCGGGAGCGGTGTCCGGCGCGCTCACCTGCACCTGAACGAACGAGCGGCTGCTCACCCCCGACGGCAGCTGCTTGTGGCCGACGCGCGCCTCGAAGCTCAGCGTGCCCGACTTGGAGACCGCGCTCACCGCCTGGGGCTCTTCCTCCGGAGCGCTCACGGTGAGGGGCACGTTCGAGGCATCGGCCCCCGGAACGTCGGCGGGGGTCAACGCCCACACCCCAGCGCTGGAGCAGAACATGCCAACGAACGACAGGCCCACGAGGTGAATCAGGCGCATCCAGCCATATACGCACGAAGCGTCGGCGCGATCTCCTGAGCGTGGAAAAAAGTCCCCAGGTGCCCGACCCCTCTCCGGGTTTGGGGGTGAGGCGTCACGCTGCGCGTTGCGACTCACCCGGGCGCCTTGGGTGCCCGCTGCTCCGGGAGACCTGCGAGGCGAAGCTCGCCACGTCCGTCCCCGAGCCGCCCTGGGGCAGTCGCTGATGCCCTGCGGCAACGTCTTCCTGCAGACGGCGCATCGCCGCCTGGTCGCAGCGCAACGCAAGCTCTCCCCACTCCCGCGTCTCCAACCAGTCGGGGTTGCTCCGCGGCTCACCGTGGTACTTCAAGAGGGTCACGTAGGCGCGCAGGAACGCACCAACGCTGGAGTAGCCAAGAGACTCCAGCGCCTGGCGCGCCTGCTCGCCCTGCCCCGCGTCGTTGAACGCAGCGAACAGCGCCTGGGCGTAGAAATGATGCGTGAGCCGCTGCTCCGGCGTCTGGAGGCGCGCCAGCGGCCCCAGGTTGTCCTCCCAGTTCATGGGCGAGACTTCGAGATCCTCGGTGAAGCGATAGGTCACCTCGCCGTCGGCTTCGAAGCGCGACACGCCGCGATCCGGGTTCAGCCGCTTGCGCAGCCGTCTCCCGATGTCCTCCGCGCGCCGCAGCTCGGTCATCAGCTGCTCGATGTTCCGGAACTCCGCGGGTATGTTCACCACGCGCACCACCCGCCAGAACTCCGTGCCCTGACCGTCCGTACGCAGCGTCAGGTCGAGGGAACCCTCGTAGTAGTTCTCGGCGCCGACGTATTCGGTGACGGCCATGCGCACACTCACGACGTCGATCCAGGGCAGCACCTGCACCTCCTCATGGGTCGCATAGACCGCGCCCAGGTCGTGCACCTGCACCTTGCGCGCCCAGCCCTTGTAGAGCGCGTACACGCTGTAGCTCCACCAGGCCACGCTGCCCACGAACGCCAGCGCGAACAACGGCGTCAGCTCGCCGTCGACGAACAGCGCGATCCCACCCACGAACAGCAAGCTCGTGAACGCCGTCGCGCCCACGAGCTTCCACAACAAACGATTGCGATTCTTCGCCGCATAGGGAAAGAGCGCGCGGAACGCCCCGAGCCCGTGCTGCTCCGCGAGCGCAGCCAACTTCGCATCCGGCTTGGACATGGGCACGAGCCTACGCCGCAGCAGTCAGCAAGCCAGACAAAAGCAAAGAGTCCGCACGGCACCACGACATATGGAGACCGCACGGACTCAAACGAGCAACGGTGAGCGCTGCTCCGGTTCGAGGCTACTTGCGTCCGAACCAGTTGCAAGGCGGCAGGAACACCAGCGTCAGTCCGCCGATGCGCTCTCCGTCGGGTCCCGTGTGTTCGACTTCGACGATGTGCGCGGCGCCATCGAGATCCGCAGGCTCCACCAGCACCATGGTGTGGCGCATCTCGCC
>JAGQIY010001293.1 GCA_020430865.1 Myxococcales bacterium | reverse complement strand
TACCGGTTCGCCGGTCCCCAGGGTCGACGTGTCTCTCAGAGGAAACTGTCGAGATGATCAGTGAAGCTACAGCGAGATTTCAGCGCATCAGTCCGCGTAAAGCGCGGATCATCGCTAACCTCGTCCGCGGGCGAGACGCAGCCGAGGCACTCCAGATGCTGGAGTTCACCCCGAAGGCTGCCGCTCCGATCGTAAAGAAACTGATTGCCAGCGCCGTTGCGAACGCGCGCGTAAGCAATCCGAGCGTCGACGCCGACTCGCTGTTCATCAGCAAGGTGACCGTCGACAAGGGGCCAACCCAGCACATGCGCCGTTGGCGTCCTCGTGCGATGGGTCGGGCAACCCGCGTAGAAAAGGGCGTCAGCCACATCCACGTCGAACTCGACGCGCGCTGACCGATTACTGGCCTGAACCAGAGAGCAACGAAGCGTTATGGGACAAAAAACGCATCCGTACGGCTTTCGTCTGGGCGTCATCAAGACGTGGACGAGCAAGTGGTACGAGGACAAGAACTACAAGCAGTGGCTGCACGAGGACGTGCGCATCAAGCGCGCAGTCAAGGACTACCTCTACAACGCCAACGTTGCGTCTGTTGAGATCGAGCGCGCTGCGAACAAGGCCAAGGTCATCGTCTACACCGCCCGCCCCGGAATGGTGATCGGTAAGGGTGGCAAGGGCATCGAGATCCTGAAAAGCGGCAACCTCGACTCCGCTCAGAAGGGCGAGACGAAGTTTCCTGGCGTGCAGGCCTTCACCGAGAACGAGGTGTTCATCGATGTGCAGGAGGTGCGCAAGATGGAGACCAACGCCCAGCTCGTGGCCGAGAACATCGCCACTCAGCTCGAGCGCCGCATCGCTTTCCGTCGGGCAATGAAGAAGGCTCTCAGCACCGCGATGAAGTTCGGCGCCAAGGGCGTGCGTATCCGCTGCGCTGGCCGCCTCGGCGGCGCGGACATGGGACGCATCGAAACTTACCGCGAGGGCCGAGTGCCCCTGCACACGTTGCGCGCGGATGTCGACTTTGGCTTGGCTCAGGCCAAGACCACGGCAGGCATCGTCGGCGTGAAGGTCTGGATCTTCAAGGGCGAAGTGCTTCAGCGCAAGGCTCGCCGCATCCCCCAGTGAGGTAGTCGTGCTTTCTCCGAAGCGCACCAAATTTCGCAAGCAGCAGAAGGGCCGCAACCGCGGTACCGCGTGGAAAGGCAGCGAGGTGTCTTTCGGCGACTTCGGGCTGCAGGCCGTCGGGGCCGCCTACCTGACCGCGCGTCAGATCGAGGCCGGCCGTATGGCAATCACCCGTCACGTGAAGCGCCAAGGCAAGCTCTTCATTCGCGTGTTCCCGGACAAGCCGGTCACCAAGAAGCCTCTCGAGGTTCGCATGGGCTCCGGCAAGGGTTCCGTCGACCACTGGGTCGCGGCGGTCAAGCCTGGGCGTGTGCTGTTCGAGATCAGCGGCGTCCCGGAAGACATGGCTCGTGCCGCGTTCCATCGCGCCGCCTCCAAGCTGCCGGTGGCGTGCCGTTTCCTCGCTCGTGGAGTGCTGTGATGAAGGCCAAGGATCTCAGGGAGCGGTCCACCGAAGACCTCTTGGAGCTGAAGGCTCAGCTCAAGAAGGATGGCTTCGGTTACCGCATGAAGAACCACACCAGTCAGCTCGACGACACGAGCCTGATTTCGAAGACCCGTAAGGACATCGCCCGCATCGAGCTGATTCTCAGCCAGCGCGCGGCGGCGGGTGAAGGAGCAGCCTCGTGAACGCAGAGAATTCAGCTGCACACCAGCACGACCCCAACCGCGGCTTCCGCCGTCGTCTGATCGGTCAAGT
>JAGQIY010001292.1 GCA_020430865.1 Myxococcales bacterium | reverse complement strand
CGGAGGCGCCCCGCGTCGAGGCGGGGCATCTGGGTCGTCGAGCGCGCCGACGCGGACAGCTCTCCACGTCCGCGAGCCGGCTTCTGTACGCTGGCTACGTAGCGCCACGTTTCGCGTGGCCGTCCGGACGTTCCGGAACCGACCGTTCTTGCCTCGCTCGGCGGTCGAGGTGAGAAACCGCGAGCAGCCGAGTGCTCGGCCTTCCCGTCAACCAGGTCTTCAGTCGGCCGGGGTCTTCTTGCGTGTTGGAGTCTGCTTCGGTTTCGGCTTTGGTCTCTTCGGCGTTGGACTCTGCTCCGGTTTTGGCATTGATCTCTTCGGGAGCTGAGCAGCCAGGTCCGGCATCACATAGACGGTCTGGAGCAAATGCTCCACCACCTGGAGGGCTGCGCTCAGACTCTCCTCGGTCAGCGGCTCCGCCTCGTGGGCGCACTTGTTTCCCAGCAGTCGGGTACCGTGGAGAAGATCGGCGGCGGGCTTGGGCATGAGGCCCTGTGCCACGAGGTCGTCGATCTTGAGCTCCAGGTTGCGCCCCTTCGCCTGCTTGTCCTTGCACACTGATTCGACAATCGCTCGGATCCCTATGCCTACGAGGACGCGCAGGTCTGAGCTGGCCGCTGCCAGCGTCTCGATGTAAGCGCGCCTCACCTCACTGGGGATCCGGTGCGCTTTGGCGATCGGCTGACGAGAGCGCTCCGAGTCCGGATATAGCGCGACCTGGGTTCGCAGGGTCACCTGGCCCGTGAACGGGTCATACTCCTGGTCTTCCGTGCACTCCGCCGTCGTTCGAAAACTGATCCGAAGACACCCACGGCAGCGAATGGTCTGGAAGTTGTTCCACACCTGGATGTCAGCGTCGTCGTTGGCATCGTACTCCTCGAAGCACGCCAAGACATCGTGGTGGGTCTCCTTCCCGCATTCTGCGCAGCGCGCCCAGACGCCTTCTTGTATAGCCTTGGAACTGACCGTCGCGTCCGATCGATTGTGCGTCGCCATCGTTCCGCATCCTACACTCGCGGTCGAAACCGTGAACTCGAAAACGGGCACTTGCCTGTCGAGAGCACAAGTGACCATGCTCGCGGGATGACGCAGGACCGGGTGTGGGTTGCCGACGCCGAGGCAGGTGTCATCGAGGTCTACGACGATGCCCTGTCTGTCGAACGGGTATTGGGAGGCTTTGAGGTTTCGTTCTCGGCTCGGCTGGAGCTAGAGGCTCGCCTCCGCGTCATTGCTGCCGAAGCCACCGTCAAACTCGGCTCGCCAGGGACTGTTGGCGATCGGGTGCCGCTGGTACACATCGATCCTGCCCCGTTCGTAATGTCGCGCCACACCGCAGACCTCAAGGTCCGGATGTCGCTCACCGAGGAGTTCCTGGCCGAACACGAGCACCGCCGGCAGGAACGCCGTGGACCAGACGTGGAGTTGCAGGTCACGATGCGATTCGCTGTTGTTGCGGCCAACGATCCACTGCGCACGGGGTACGCGGAAGTTCGGGTAAGGCAAGATGCGGCGGCTTGGG
>JAGQIY010001291.1 GCA_020430865.1 Myxococcales bacterium | reverse complement strand
CCCGACGCCGCACAACATCCCGGGGCTGAAGCCGTTCGACTACAACTGTGATGGTGTGGAGGAGCGGGAGTTCACCCAAGCTTACTCTTCGGTTACGGGCGACTGCAGAAGTGGCTGGGACGCCATTGGCATTTTCGAGGTGCCTGGCTGTGGGAAGCAGATGGCGTGGCGCTGCTACGTGGAACTCGCACCGGGCGAATGCACGCGGTGGTTTAACTGCGATTCTCCCGCTACTCAGTCCTGCAGGTAGTCGTTCTCGCTGCACGAGTCGCCGTCGAAGGCTGCACTAAATTGAAGAAGGGAGCTCCTAGGAGCTCCCTTCGTTGCTCAAATGCCGGGCGAACTCACGGAGCGCAGACCGAGCCGCACGGGCTACTGGGATCGTAGCTGCCTGTGTTGTTTGGATCGACGAGGCACACAAGGATGTCAAGGTACAGCTGAGAGCCCGTAGGGTGGTCGGCGTCGCACTGATCGAAGCACGCAGTGTCCTGGCCGCAACCTTGGTAGCAGGTCTGGACAGCCGCGCAATCCTGGTTTGCAGAGCAGGCGCTCGCCTCGGCGGAGCAGCTAGTATGGATCTTCCCATACATGCAGGTGTTGCAGTCCGCGCTCGAGTTGCCGCCATCGGTGCACGCGTCGCCGGAGCCGGTGCCGCCCGTCGCGCCACTGCCACCATTCCCGGTTCCACCCGTCCCGCCGTTCGCGGTGCCACCGGTTCCGCCGTTCCCGGTCCCGCCGGAGCCGCCGCCGCCACAGAAGCCGGCGTTCTTCGCCGTGTCCAGCAGGGTCTTGCAGCCGCTCTCGTACTGCGAAGCGTCCGCGCCGTTGGCGATCGACTGCTCGATGTCGGCCTTCGTGTCGGCGCAGGCCTGATCCTGTCCGGACGCCTCGGCGCAGCAGCCACCGTAGTACTCGGTGCACTGCGGTCCGAGAGCGCTGGTGCTGCCGCCGCCGTCGCTGTCGCTGGTGCTGCAGTTGATGAGAGCGGTCGAGAATGCGACCAGACCGACGATCGAAAGGGTGCTGAACTTCATGTGACTAAGACTCCTCGAAACCGGGTCCCTGGGCGTGCCGCCTATTCGACTACCCGCTGACCCAAACCCGAGCGATGGCTTAGCTGGCTTCCCATGGCTTGACCAGATCCGAGCCCAAAGAATGTGAGCGATCTCGAAGCCCTGCTCGCGGCGCTTTTGCAAATAGTTGAAATCCAAACCTTTTGCAGTGTGGTTCCGGCGTCTTGAACAGGTTTGACGGGCTCGCGCCCGGTCGTCGGCACGAACGGTCCAGGCACTCGGGGCGGCGTGCGAACTCACGCACGGGTGGGGATGCGGACCGCGTGCACGGAATTTTCTGACCAGTGTGCTCGACCGGATAGCGCCAGAACCAGCTGGAAACTCCTGGATTCTCTCGGTCGGATGTTTGGTGGAGACGGCGCGCCTCTCACCCCCTCGAACCCTTTTTTATCCTCAGGGAAATTATTCGACGCTGGACCGTTCCTTGCGGCCCTCGGCAGCGTGGCGACCTGCGAGGTAGCCCCAGGTCAGCGCCACGCCAATCGTCGCCCCGGCGCCCGGGTAGCCTGGACCCATGATGCTGGCCATGGCGTTGCCTGCGGCGTAGAGGCCTCGAATGGGGGAGCCGTCTGGTCGCAAGACGCGCGCATGCTGATCGACCTTCGGACCTCCCTTGGTGCCAATGGTGCTCGGTCGGAGCTGCACGGCGTAGAACGGCGGCTTGGCGAGCGTGCCGAGGTTGGGGTTCGGGAGCTGATCCGGGTCGCCGTAGAAGCGGTCGAAGGCGCTCCTGCCTCGGCCGAAATCCGTGTCGTCACCCGCCTCCGCCTGATGGTTGAAGCGCTCGATGCTGCGGACCAGTGTGGCGGCGTCGATCCCGCAGCGGTCGGCCAGCGCTTCCAAGGTATCCGCGCACTTCACCCACTCCGGAAGTGGCCTCGGCTCGATGCCGGGGATCACTGGCGGCACGCTGAGCAGCGCGTACTTCTCGCGGTATTGCTGGTCGACGATCAGAAACGCCGGGAGGTTCTTTCGACGGTAGCCGACCGGGCCGTGGTCGAAGAACGGCTTGGTCACGTCGTTGTAGTTGGTCGCTTCCGCGGTGAAGCGCTGCCCGCTGGCGTTCACGATCACCGAGTGGGGGAGGCAACGCGCAGCGAACTCGGGTCGGTAGAGCGGAGCGCCGTCGTACTCCTCTCCCGGCACCTCGACCGCTGGACACCACCACGCCTGGCTCATGTTGCCGAGCGCTGCACCCGCGCTCATGGCCATCAGCAGTCCGTCACCTCGCGAGGTCGGTACGCTCGCCGGATGTGTAGGTACGCCAAGCAAGAAGTCCTTGCACAGCTCCGGATTCCACGCGAATCCGCCGCTCGCGAGCACGACGCCGCGCTGAGCAGTGAGCTCGACGGCGCCGCTCTCGTCGGTCGCGCGCAAGCCGTTCACTCGACCTGCGTCGTCGCGCATCAGCTCTCGCCCGCGGGTCTGCAATCGGAGCTCTATCCCGCGAGCGAGACAGGCCTCCAGAAGGCGCCCGATGAGCGCCGCGCCACCGTGCACCAGGCCACGCTTGTGGCGATCGTAGACGTCACGAAAGGGAAAGCCGAGCGGTTTGGAGAACACCTGCCAAGCCATGGCTTCACCGATGGTCATCGGCGCCTTGCCGGTGATCGGGTTCTTGCGCAGCTTGGGCTGCCAGTCTCCGAGACGGTTCGTGTCGTAGAGTGGGTTGTCGAGGCTGCGCCCGCCAGTGAGACCCCCCGGCAGCTCCGGCTGGTAGTCTGGGTAGGTGTCCAGGCACTCGAACTCCACGCCGATGCTGTCCTCGACGAAGTCGAGCATCATGGGTGATGCCGTGAGGTAACGTTCGATCAGCCTGCGCGGCGCGCGCCCTTCGCTGATGTGCTCCAGATACTCGAGGGCGTGCTGGATGGAGTCGCTGATGCCGCGAGCTCGCTGGTGTCTGTTGCAGGGGACCCAGATCACGCCACCGCTCACCGCGGTCGTTCCTCCGATGCTGTCCGCCGCCTCGATGACGAGCACCGAGAGGCCCGCCGCTCGCGCCGCCAGCGCCGCCGAGAGCCCCGCGGCGCCCGAGCCCATCACCACCAAGTCTCCGCTCCACCCGCTCATGGCCTGGACCTTACCGCGCTGACCGGGAGACCGAGGGTATCGCGAGGCGTGGCCTCAGGTACGCTGCTCCTGCGGACGCTCAGCCAGGGTGCTCATCAACCACGCAGGATGAGTGGGACGAGCTCGCCTGCCTGCGGCTGCTCGGCCTTCACGCCGCTCAGCTGCTCCTCGACTCGGGCCGAGAAGTCGGCGCCCGCACCGCGAACCGTGGTCGATAGCAGGTGCTCGGCCAGGGGATCCGAGTATCCAGCTTCGTGATGACTCGGGAACACTTGCCTGCTCTTCAAGCGCCGGGTGGCCTCGACGGCGAGCGTGGGATCCATCACCAGGAGAGGTTCCCAGCGGATACGTGTCCCGTCCACGGGCAGGATCGAGACGATGGGTGCGAACTGCTCACCGATGCGGTGATGGTCATCGATCAGCGTCGTGTCGCCGCCAAAGTAGACGCTCGTCTGCTCACCGCTGAGCACGAAGCCGACCTCGGGTGAGTCGTGGAGCGCCGGAGTGGCGGCGATCTCCAGATCCCCTAGCTTGCCTTGCTCCCACTCGCCAATGCGCACCACCGTCTTGAATCCAAGCAACCTGAGCTTGGTCTCCAGCTCCTTCAGCCCCACGAACACCGTCGCCGACTTGTCCAGGCGGTCGAGCGCCATCGGATCGGCGTGATCGGGGTGATCGTGGCTCACCAGGATGGCGTCCAGTTTGCCCACCTTCTCCGCCTGGACCGGCGGCAGCACCGCATGATCCAGCGAGCCGAAGGCGGGGTCGAAGAACCAGGGATCCGTGAGGATTCGTTTCCCGTCGAGGACGATCAGGTGGGTCGAGTGGGCGAGGTGCAAGAGCCCGTTCTTCACCTCTCCTGCGTCGAGTCGGCGAATGCTCTGCCGGTAGCGATCGCCGTTCGTGGTGCCGACTGCGGAACGATTGTCGAAGTCACCGCGCAGAGACAGATACTCGAGCAGGCCGGCTCCCCCCAGCGCCAAACCACCCGCGAGCCAGGTCCTGCGTTTCATGACTTGGCCCTAGCCCCGTAGCCTCACCCTGGCGACCTCAGAGTTGTCGCGTGAGTTGCCGCAGGCCGGCGAGCGTCGGGCGGCGCTCCGCCCACCAGCCGCGGACGCGGTCTTCGAGTTGCTTGCCGGCTTCGAAGCCGTCCCAGGCGGTGATCAGCACTTCGCCGAGCAAGGCGCGCGGCTTCGGCCCATCGGGTCGCGGCGCACGGGGCTGGCGGTAGCGGATGACCTCGCGTTGCACTCCTTCCCAGAAGCGCCCGCGGGCTTCCAGGCTGGCGATGGCGCCACGACGGATCTCCTGCTGCGCCTGGGTCTCACTGGCGTAGCGCTCGAGCGCCTCCTCGAGCCAGCTTCCGTGGTCGTCGTCCTGCTCGACGTGCAACGTGAAGTACTGGATCTCGGTCTCGTCGAAGCCCGCTCGGCGCAGGCCAGGTATCACCGCCTCGAACATCTTTGGGATCGCCCACTCGTGACCAGGGCCCACGGCTCCTAGCCCCTCCAGGAAGGGGCGCTCGCGCACCAGGCGTTGATGCGTCGTGATGAAGGCGTGCGCGGGAGCTCGCACGTTCTCGCTCATCACCGCGCTCGGGTCACCGCCCGTTGCCTCGAGGAAACTTGCGTAGAGGTTGCTGTGGTCGCGCCCCTCGGAGCCCTCTCCGTACTCGTCGACCAGAACCTTCGCCAGCCACAGCTTGGCTTCGCTGTCCGGCGCCCGCACCAGCAGCGACTCCAGATAGCTCGTGAAGATGCACACCAGGGCGTAGTGGTTCTCGGCGAAGACCCGATAGTCCTGCTTGGCGAAGGGGCTCGTGGCGAGGCGATTCAGGAACAGATGATTCACCGCGGGGTGCGACTCGATCTCTCGGCGCAGGTCCTTGAGGAAGGCTTTGGCTGACTGGGTCATGTTGGCTCCAGGTGGAAGATGCTCACTCGGCGGCGATGGGGCTGTCTGGGTTGTTTCGCCCCTTTGGAGGAGCGACGCCCACCGCGGGCAGCTCGTCGACCCATGTATCCTTGGGGATTCGGAGCTTGACCAGGCCTGGCTCCTGCTGCGCCTGTTTACTGTGTTCGTCGCCGCGCGGATACTCGACGTCTCGCCAGGTGAGCTGCGCCTTGGCGCCGGGGCCATTCAGCAGGCCCTCCTCATCGCGCAGGAACGAGCGGTAGTCGCGGTGCACGCGCTGGTAGCGCCAGGTGCGCGCGTAGAACCAGAGCATGTTCTTCGCGTACTTGCGCATGAAGTCCGGTCGGCGCTTAGCCACGTTCTTCATTGCGCGGTGCGCGGAGTCCTCGGTGGCGTCGAGGGCGCGGGCGAACTCCTGGTAGAACTCCTCGCGGGGCAGCTTCGTGGGTAGCACCGCGTGCAGCAGATCGAAGAGCCGGTAGTCGGTCGTCAACAGCTTGTCCTGATAGGCGCGATACAGCTGGGTCCCGGGTAGCGGTGTCAGGATGGTGACCAGCGGGATGCCGATCTCCAGGGTGTTGATGTAGTCGTACAAACCCTGGAACTGCTCTCGTGTCCAGTCCGCGCGCACCATGAAGATCCCCGTCGAGAACACGCCGTTGTCCCTGAGGATCTGATTGGCGCGCTTGTTCTTGTCCCAGGTGTTCTTCTTGCGTAGCGACGCCAGGCTGTCGTCGTCGTTGGACTCGAAGCCGCTCAGCAGCCCGATCAGACCGTTCTTGGCCAGGCGCGCAATCAGCTCGGGGTTGTCCGCGACGAAGTCGGTGCGGCCCTGGGTCATCCAGAACTTCTTCAGTTTGCGACGCTCGAGCTCCTCACACAGCTCCGTCAGTCGCCGCTTGCTGGTCAGGAAGTTGTCATCCAGCAGGAAGATGAAGTCTTCCTTGCAGGCTTGCATCTGGTCCGCAATTTTCTCTGCGGATAAGAAGCGGGTACGCCGTTCGTAGAACTCCCAGATCGCGCAGAAGTTGCAGTCGAAGGAGCAGCCCCGGCTGGTGAAGATGCTCGCCATGGGCCGCGCCACGGTGAAGAAGTAGCGCCCGTAGTACTTGGCCACCAGGCTACGGTCTGGCGCTGGTAGCTCGTCGAGCGCGACCGTCTGTTCGCGCTTGGCGTTCACGACGTATCCGCCCTCGTCCCGATAGCGGACGCCGGGGATGCCGGGAAAGCGTCGGCTCACCGCGTCGAGCTGAGCCCCGGCGCTGACGACCTGATTCCAGCGTTCCACCAGCTCGCGGAAGGTGTGCTCGCCCTCACCCTGCACCACGACGTCGATGTAGTCCTCCTCGAACTCCTGCGGTTGCAGCGTCGGAGCGTGACCCCCGACCACGGTGAGCGCTTCCGGGCGGATTTGACGAGTCATGCGCAAGACCGCCTTCGCCTGGTAGACGTCGGTGGTCATGCTGGTGGTGCCGACGAGGTCGGGCGCGAAGTCGACCAGGGCCTTGGCCAGGGCGTCCTCGGGCTCGAGGCGCAGGTCGAGGAGACGGATCTCATGCTCCTCGGGCACCGCCGCTGCGATGCTGGTGAGCGCCACGGGCTCCGAGAGCCAGACTACGTTTTCAAGTCCTAGGCGTCCCGTCTCGAACGGGGTGGGCATGACGAGCAGAATGCGCATGCACCGCTCGTGAGACCTCCGTGGTGCCACGTCAACGTCCGTTTGTCTGCAGCGCTCCTCACCCCCAAATCCCCTTCCTCGCCCCCTGGGGTTGGTGAATCGAGACGCGGGTTCGGGGGGGAGACGCACTGGAACGTGGCTCGAGTGACCGCGAAGACGCGATCAGGCGGGCGGAGTCAGCGGGGCGCAGGTCGAGACGCCTGCACCGACGATCCGGTAGCCGGTGTTGTTCACTGCCTGGGTCAGGCTCTGGGTGCCGGGGTCGAAGAACCAGATGTTGGTGCTGTTCTCCAGCGCGCGCTGCAAGAAGACGTAGAAGCCGCCGCCCCAGAACGCGAAGGCCCAAGCACTCGGGCTGCCCGTGAGCTGGTTGACGTTGAAGCTCTCGGCGACGCTGCCGTTGGTCTTGTCGAGGCGCTGGATGGTTGGCGGCGTCGTGTTCGGACTGAACGCCCAGAGCTGACCGTTTCCGGTACCGGTCAGCTCCGGCCAGCCATTGATCTGACCGATGGTGGAGAGCTGCAGGGTCTGGGTGTCGATCGAGGCGAGGGTCGCGTTGCCGACGGTGACCGACGTCCCTCCAGCGACGAACAGCGACTCACCGTCGTCGTCGTCGTTGGAGACGAAGCCCATACCGAAATTGTCCAGGCCCGCCTGTCCAGGCTGGAAACTGGTGGCGGAACACGCTGCGCTGGAGGTATCTACGTGGAAAATGTTTCCGCTCTGGTACAGCACCCAGGCCGTGGCGTCGCGGTCGACCGCCATGGAAAACGGCGTATCGCCGGCGCTGGAAGGACAGTTCAGGTTGCCGATTGGCGTCAGCGTGAGTGAATCCGGGCGGAATTGAAGCAGGACGTTGTTGCTGTCCACCAGGTAGATCCACTCCGCGCCCGAGGCACAGCGTTTGTTGCCTCCGTCTCCAGCGCCCGAGTCGACGCCCAACCCTCCACCGAAGCCGTCGCCGCCCTGACCGCTGCCGCCCTGTCCGCTGCCGCCTTGCCCGCTGCCGCCCTGCCCGCTGCCGCCCTGACCAAGACCGGAGTTGCTGCTCCCGGCGTCTCCACACCCTGCGGCGAAGACCAGGAGCAGCGGGAACAGGCTCTTGCGAGGGGCAGACCAAGATAAGCTGTGCGGAAACATTGAAGGAAACTCCTTTTCGAGGAACGCGAGTGGTGGCTTTCCGCGAGCTTATCAATTCCCGACCTCCGGTGCGTCATACCGATACTTGACGGGGCTTTGGTTTCAGCAAAAGTCGGGCCCATGACCACACCGTCATACAGTCGCTGCCTGCAGGCTGCGCTGCGAGCCTGGGGCCTGTCTGCACTATGCATCACCATCGCGCTGGGACAGCTCGCCTGCGACGACTCCGACGGTACGAAGCGTAGTGGTCGAGGCCAGGACGCTGGGGCCGACGGAACGGCTCCCGCGGGTGGCAGCGGCGGAATGGCGGGTACCGGCGGTGTCGCTGGCGCGGCCGGAACTCCGAGCACGGGAGGTACGGGGGCCGCAGGCGGTAGCGCGGGTGCTGGAGGCACCGGGGGGACGGGCGGCGAGCCGCCCATTCCGCCGGATCCAGGTGCTCCAGGCACTCGTGTGCTGTCCGGCGGCGCCTACATGAAGAGCTCCAGATTTCGTTTGATGATTTCCGCGGGGCAAGGGCCGGGGAGCAGCAAGCCCGCGAGCGGTAGCAAGTACTCGTTGCAGGGTGGTTTGGTGGGCAGCGTCCACTGACGCGCCGGAAGGGTTATGACGATGAAGCGCAAGATCTCTCGCATCAAGTTGAGCATCGCCGCAGTAGCAGCAGCCGTCTGCTTCCAGTCGGTCGCGGTCGCGCAGACGGTGCCGCCGTATCTGGGGCACCAGGGACGCCTGTTCGACGACCAGGGTCAGCCCGTGAACGGCACACTCAGCTTCGTGTTCACGCTGTACGACGCGTCCGTGGACGGCACGGTTCTCTGGACCGAGACGGTGGACGTGACCCTGGAGGATGGCTACTTCGCCATCGTCTTGGGGCAGTCGGTGCCGCTGAGCCCGGGTCTCTTCGATGGTTCCACCCGCTACCTCGGAGTGGCCGTCGATGGAGACACGGAGATGAGCCCGCGGGAGCCGCTGGTGAGCGCGCCGTACGCCCTGGTGTGTGAGAACGCGATCGGCGCCATCTCGCCGCTCAGTGTGAGTGTCGGGGGCGGCTTGGTCATCGACGAGTCGGGCAACTGGGTCGGCCCGAGCAGCGGACTGGTCGGCCCGACGGGACCCCAGGGACCCGCGGGCGCGACGGGTGCTCAGGGGGCGACGGGACCTCAAGGACCGCCCGGAGCCACGGGCGCAACCGGTGCTCGCGGTCCGACGGGTGCCACCGGGGCGACCGGAGCCCAAGGACCTGTCGGGCCAACTGGTGCGACGGGTGCGACTGGTACGCGGGGCCCGACGGGGCCGACGGGGCCGACGGGAACCAACGGCACGAACGGAGCCCCGGGCCCGACCGGCCCCACGGGTCCAGCGGGAACCAACGGCACGAACGGCGCGCCTGGGCCCACGGGGCCGACCGGGCCGCGCGGCATTCAGGGGATCCAGGGGATCCAGGGGATCCAGGGCCCACAAGGTCCAAGTGGGACGATCTACGCCTGGGCCGCGGACGCCATCAAAGATGGGAGTGTTCAGCTGATCGGAGAAGACGTCGTCGTGGGGCAGAGCGAGACGTTCGATGTCCGCGACGGGCAGGTGGTGACGATCAACGGTGTGACCGGAATCGTCGGCTCCGAGAGCAGCTTCGAAGTGGGCGCGTGTCTGGTGGGAACGCAAGGGCCGCTGGCGCCCGTCTTCCACAGCCAGCTTCCGGCTGTTCGTTCCCTCATCGTCGTGCCCATCACCTACACCTGGGTGAAGCCACCCCCGGGTCGCTACTACGCCGGGATCTGCTACCTCGGCAAGGGCGGCACGGTCAGCTACAACCGGGCGTTCTACTCGGTGACGATCTCACAGCTCTGATCGTGCGGCGGCTGCCGAGTGGCCCGCCAGCGCACTGAAACCCCCGTTGACCGGCGATCACCGCTCCCCGGGTTCGACGTCGTGAGGCTCGCGCACTAGATTGGCCGACGATGGAAGATCGCGCCCGGGACTTGGTCAAGCGCTTGTCGGCGGAGGGCTTTCGGAGCCCCTATCTCGAACGTCTCAGGGCCCGCACCGCGGAGGCGCGCCGCAACGCCGAGCTAGGAAAAATCCAGCGGGAAATCGTCGAGGAGATGGCCGCTTCTCTTGGGCGTGCCGAGGACCGCATCAACCAGGCGCTGCTCGAGCTCGACGTGCTCGCCGTGGCGGTGGAAGCCGCCGAGTCCCGCGGCGATCTCCAGGCGGCGACGCTGAGGAAGGACGAATTCAACCGCAAGCGCGAGTTCGCCAAGCTTCGAGTCCGTGACCTGCGCATCCAGCGCGAGGCGCTGGGCTTCCGCAACAACGCGCTGCTGGCGGAGCTGTACCCAATCCCGCCGAGGCGCTAGTGTCCATGGAACTTGCCTCACTGGCTCAGCAGTAGTCTCAGGCTGAGTTTCGTTACCTTGCGGTAACGGGATCGACTCAGCGCGTGGTGACTGCGGAGCAGCTCGTAGGTGCTGAACGAGAGCGCCACGATGCAGGCCTCGAGGCGATCCTCGCGCTCGTCGTCTGGCAGCGTGGCGATTTCTGGAGCGAACGTGGCGCTGACCTGGTGGCGCAGCTCGCGACGCACCGCCCGTACCGCGCGCGCGACCTCGTCGGAGGAGCCCTCGAGCCTGAGCGCCAGCTTCGCGGAGTCCTGGATCTCGTCGTAGTAGCGGTCTCGTTGCTCCACGATTCGTGCGATGCGTTCGTGGAGCGCGCCCTCGGCCACCGGGACGCTGTCTGGGCTGGGGCCGAGTGATTGCTTCGCGAGCTCGGCGAACAGATCGTCGACATCGGCGAAGTGCTGGTAGATGGAGCGGAGCGAGACTCCGGCTTGCCTTGCTATCTGCTCGGCCGTCGGTCTGGCCTGGCCTTCGGCGATCAGCGCACGCAGGGCGTCGATGATGCGCTTGCGAGTCAGCATGCGGCGCTTCACTCGGCCGTCGGTGGGAGCTTGTGACATCGGATGCGCCCGTGTACTCCGCTACAGCCCCTTGTCGAAGCGCTCGGTGAAGCTGCGCACCCGGAGCAGCTCGCCCTCCACGCTGAGACGTTCGTCGAGGCTGGCAGACAGCGGACTGTCCTTGCCGAGCGCCATGCGCTTCCAGGTCAGGCTATCCGTCGTGAGGGTGGCGAAGGGCTCGGGGGTCCCCGGCAGCGCCGTGCCCATCGCGACCTCTGCCACTCCCTTCCTCACCGTGACGAAGACGTCTTCGTCCAGATCCCTGAAATGGATCTTGAGCGTCTCCTCGACGTCCTTCGCCTCGTCCGCCTTAAGGCGGGTGGCCATGGTGTCGAAGAAGGTGGACACCGGGAGCTCGGCCAGCAGCGCGTCGCTGACCTCTGGCTTGAGGCTGGAGCCCTTGCCTTCGTACTCCAGCGCGCTCTGCAGCAAGTAGCCGCGGCCGTTGGTGTTGTAGACGTCCTTGCCCACCTCCCGCAGCGCGCGAGCGACCAAGGGCTTCAGGTCTTTCCGTGCGGACTCACTGCCGACGTCCAGTAGCTTGCTCAGGAGGTGCAGCGCCCAGCGGGCCTCTCCCTGCTCCAGGCTACGCCTGGCCAGCTCCAGCACCTTCTCGCTGCCCCCCATCGCCGCGATCTCGCGGCGGCTCAGCTCCTTCCTTGGCAGCGGATACAGCGCCTGCGGTGAGCCGTCGAACCAGCCGAGTTCGTTGTCATAGATCGCGCGCACGGACCAGTCCACCTGACCATACAGCTCGGTCAGCTCCGCCGCCTTGGCCAGGTGCGGAGGCAAGCGGATGGTATCGACGAGCTCGTCGACGCCGAGCCCTGCGTTGGCACCCCGTACCACCGCTGCGCGCACATAGGCGATTCCATCGCGGTAGGTCACCAGGGCCTGCTGAATGGCTTGCTTGCCGGAGACGGGCACCGTGTGCGACGGCACCAGGTGCTCGGCTTCGAGCCTGCGCATGGTATCCAGGCTCGAGATCCACTCGGAAACGGGTCGCGCTCGCGTGCCACGGATCGTGTAGAGGTTGGGGAACGCCCGGTAGAAGTTGTCGCCCGGCAGCAGCGCGCGTTCGCTGGGGATCCAGACGAAGAGCTCGTCATCGGTTTCTCCGTGGGCCTCGACCAGCTCGACCTCCACGCCCCCGACACTGAAGCTGGTCTTGCCGGAGAAGGTCTTGGTTGGCATCCGGATCCCTCCTCCGACGTGCAGGTCGAAGTCTGGGTTCCGTCCCAGCGCCGAGCACTCGAGAGACTTTGCGTCCACGTTGCGCCCGAACTGCCTTACCCCGCGGATACGTTCGGCGCGCTGGAAGACGCCATACTGCTTGATGAAGTGCTCGCGAAAGCGCGCGGTGGCCCAGATCTCGGTACCTTCGTCGAGCCAAGCGCTGGCGCCGCCGACGTGATCGATGTGACTGTGGGTGAAGATGAGCGCTCTCGTCGGCCCTGGCGCCAGCTTCGAGAGCTCCGCCCTGGCTTGCTTGGCGCGCTCGGGGCTCATCATCGCATCCACCACCACGTTGCCGTCCGGGGTGTGGAGCACGATCGTGTTGGCGAGATCGTAGCCAACCGCCACGAATAGGTTGGGCGTGACCTTGACCACCCGAGGCGCTCCGATCGCGGTCTGACAGTGGTCGGAGAGCGTCTGCGGAGTCGGCACCACGGCGGCCGGTTTGGGGTCGGACTTCGAGCACCCGACCACACTGGCCAGACTCGCGCCTCCGCCAAGCGAGCAGCAGACGAGAAACACCCAGGAACCTCGGCGACCCATTCGCCAGAGCCTGATATAGTTGCATGCTACGTGCAAATAACTATTTGCGCATGGTGTGCAGATAGTGGGTTTGGGGGTGAGGTGGAGCCTTGCGTCCTCGGCCCCGGCGACGCGAGTGTCGCGGACCCTGATACGCTGGCGTTTCCCAGGTCGTGTGGGAGTGTGCGATGATCCTCACCGGATGACACCGAAGGGCGACGGTGTGGCAGCGGACACGAAGCGCGAAGAGACGGGGGCACTGGTCCCCAAGCGGCTGTTTGGAGATCCGTCGGGTATCAGTCCCGACGCGAGCATGCTGCTTGGCTTGATCGACGACCACTCGACGCTGACCGAGCTGCCCGCGTTGCTGGGAGCCGACGTCGAGCGTGTCGCGCCGCTCCTCTCCGAGCTCGAGGTGCGCGGGCTGGTCGACCTCGGGAGACCGCGTCCCGGAGGACTCGAGCGCAGCCTTGGCGCCGAGCTGCTCGAGCAAGCGGTGGCGCGCCGCGAGCTGGGGCGAGAGCCCGCGCCGAGCCCGGAAGAGCCGCCGAAGCAGCTGGAGGAGGTGATCGAGCTGGCGGAGGAGCTCCAGCTGGAGATCTCCGAGGTCGCGCAGCGTGTCTCGTCGTCCGACCCATTCGTGGTCTTGGGAGCCGAGGCGAGCGCCACTCGAGACGAGCTGCGCGCGGCATACCACGCTGGGATTCGTCGCTATCACCCCGATCGCTACTTCGGCAAACAGCTCGGGCCGTTCAAGTCTCAGCTGGAGTACATCTTCAAGCGGCTGACGGCGGCCTACGAGGCTGTGGAGAGCTCCTTCGTCGCCGAGGAGCGCGCTTCCCGTGCCGCCGCGGCGCGCACCAGTGCCCCCCCCGTGGAGATACCGAAGCCGCCAAAGGCGCCAGACGTCTCGCCCCGCGTCTCGTCTCGGCCACCAGCCGGCGGCTCTTCTCGTCCCCCAGGCTCGGTTGGCAGGGATTCCGAAGCGCGCCGCCGCGCGCTGGCCAGGAAGTTCAGCAATCCCGCGCTGCGAAAGGTATCTGGGGCCCCCCAGAGGCCAAGCGAGGAGGTGAGAACGGCCGCGCGAGACTCCCTTCGTCGCTTGCAGCTAGAGCGATCGAGCGATCCAAAGGTGCGGATCAAGCGCTACCTGGAGACCGCACAGGAGGCCGAGCGCGAGTCCGATCTAATTTCCGCAAGGAATGCAGTGAAGATCGCTGTCGGCATCGACCCAGACAACGCGGAGTTGCTCGAGCGCCTGCAACAGCTGGAGCAGGCCGTCGCGGTGAAGCACGCTGACGAGTACATCCAGCGGGGGCAAGTCGCCGAGCGCCAGGGGCAGTGGGCCGAGGCCGCGCAGTTCTACGAGAAGGCCCACGTGGGCCGGCCTCACAACGGTCAGCTCCTGGAGCGGGCTGCGATGTGCCTCCTCCACACCGATGTGAGTCAGGCCATTCGCCTGGCCAAGAACGCCGTCCTGATCGCCCCGCAGCGCGTGTCCCTGCGAGTGGTGCTTGCGAAGGCGTACCTCGCCGCCGAGATGAAGAAGAGCGCCCTCGGCGAGTACGAGCGAGCAAAGGAGCTGGATCCCTCCGATCGGGGAGTGAAAGAGCTGGGCAAGGCGCTGGGCAAGCGCTGAGTCTCAGTGCTTGAGGTGGAGTCCGCACTCGCGCTGCGTGGACTCCTCCCACCACCAGCGCCCCGCTCGTTCATGCTCCCCTGGGCGAGTCGCCCTGGTGCAGGGCTCGCAGCCAATCGAGACGTAGCCGCGATCATGCAGCTCGTTGTACGGAGCGCCCTCCTCGCGGATATAGGACCAGACCTGGCTCTGACTCCAGGCGGCCAGCGGGTTGAACTTGAACAGGACCTCCCGCTTGCCGCTGAACGCGGCATCCGCCTCCAGGACCTCCACCTCGGTACGTGTCGGGCTCTGGTCTCGCCGCTGGCCAGTCATCCAGGCGGCGTACTCGGCGAGGGCGCGCCGCAACGGAGCGACCTTGCGCACTCCGCAGCATTCCTGGTGACCGTCGTCGTAGAAGCTGAACAGGCCCTTCTTGCGCACCAGGCTCTCGACGGCGATCGCGTCAGGGAACATCAGCTCGACCTCCACGCCATAGCGCTGTCGGACTCGATCCAGGAAGCGATACGTTTCCGGGTGGAGTCGCCCGGTGTCCAGGCAGAACACCCGGAAGGGTAGTCGCGTCTGCGCGGCCATGTGAAT
>JAGQIY010001290.1 GCA_020430865.1 Myxococcales bacterium | reverse complement strand
TCTGCGACGCGGGCTGCACCCACATTCTGCAGCGGCCCTCGGACGCGCTCTTGCTCGCGCAGGTGCGGTGCATCGCGCGCCAGCGGGCGGCCGCGCCGGAGCCCGTATCCCGGCGTGGAAGTCGCGTCTTCGAGACGCCGATGATGGGGATGCTGCTGAGCGGACCCGACGGTCAGGTGCACGACGCGAACGAGACGCTGCTGAACCTGGTTGGCCATTCCCGCGAGGAACTGGAGCGCGGCGAGCTGAACTGGAAGGCGCTCACGCCCCCGGAGTGGCAGGAGATCTCCGACGAAGCGCTGCGCGAGGTCTCTACCGAGGGCATGGCGATCCCCTTCGAGAAGGAATACCTGCGCAAGGACGGCTCCAGAGTCCCGGTGCTGGTCGCGTCGACCCGGGAGAGCCGTGGCCGGAACCTGAGCGTCGTCCTGGACATCCGCAACCAGGTCCAGGCGCGAGAACGCTTGCGGCTGCTGTCGGAGGCCAGCGCGCTGTTGATCTCCTCCCTCGACTACCGGGAGACCCTGGAAGGGCTCGCCGAGATCCTGGTGCCCGCGCTCTCGGACTGGTGCGCGATCGACATCCTGGGGCGAGACGGCGAGGTGCAGCGGTTGACCGTCGTTCATCGCGACCCCGAGAGGCGCGAGCTTGCCCGCAAGCTGCGGGCCGAACGCTGGGTGGATATCCGCTCGGATACGGCCGTCGCGCGGGTGCTGCGCACCGGGGTTCCCGAGTGGCTGGAGGAGGTGCCCGACGACCTGCTGGAGCGGAGCTCCCGGGGGCCAGAGCATCTCGAGCTGATGCGCTCCCTTGGCCTGAAGAGCTACGCCGTGGTTCCGCTCAGCACGGGCAAGCAGGTGCTGGGGTGCATGTCGCTGGTCCACGCCGAGAGCGACCGTACGTTCCACAGTGACGACATCGCCTATCTCCAGGAGCTCGCGACCCGAGCGGCGCTGAGCCTGGAGCGCGCCGCGCTCTACGAGGCGGCGGAGCGGGGCAAGGAGCAGGCGCTCCTGATCGCGCACATCGGAGAAGTGCTGACCCGAAACGACGCGCAGGAGAAGGCGCTCGGCGAGTGCGCCAGCGCCATCGCCAGAGATCTGGGCCTTTCTCACGTGCGCGTGTGGGCTGCAGACACGGGCCGTCGTCTGCTGCGCCTGCGCGCGAGCGTCGGCAAGCACTCGAGCGTCGACGAAGAGCACCGCCTGGTGCCGTTCGGTGTGGGTTCCGCGGGGCAAACGGCGATCGCGAGCACACCCACGATCCGCAACATGGGCGAGGCTCCGGACGCCTCCTGGGCGGATCATCCAGGAGTCGAGGCCTTCGCCAGCTTTCCGCTGCACATCCACGGCACGCTGACCGGCGTGCTGGCGGTCTACTCGGAGCGTCTACTCGAAGCGGACACACTGAGCACGCTGCACGCAGCGGCGGACCTGATAGCCGTCGGTCTGCGGCGCTCCCAGGTGGAGGCGCGGGTGCGCGCGAAGCGCGAGGCGCTCGAGGTGGTGAACAGCGTCGGACGGACGCTGGCCGCGGAGCTCAACCTGGACAAGCTGGTGCAGGCGATCACCGACTCGGCGACCAAGCTGGCGGGCGCGGATTTCGGCGCGTTCTTCTACAACGTTCAGGACGCCCAGGGCGGCAAGTACCTGCTCTACAGCCTGAGCGGAGCCGAGCGAGCGGCCTTCGAGCGCTTCCCGATGCCGCGCGCGACCGAGGTGTTTCGACCGACGTTCGCCGGGGAAGGCGTGATCCGTGTGGATGATATCCGTGAGGATCCGCGCTACGGGAAGAACGCGCCATACCATGGCATGCCCGAGGGGCACCTGCCGGTGGTGAGCTACATGGCGGTGCCCGTGCGCGGACGCGGCGGCGAGGTGCTGGGCGGGCTGTTCTTTGGGCACGAGGAGCCAGGGGTCTTCACCGATCAAGCCGAGCAGCTCGTCGTCGGTGTCGCGGCGCAGGCCGCCATCGCCATGGACAACGCCGCGCTCTTCACCAAGGCACAGAACCTGATCGAGCGCCTCGCACGCAGCAACCG
>JAGQIY010001289.1 GCA_020430865.1 Myxococcales bacterium | reverse complement strand
GGTCACTCTCCACGCACCGTCTCGACAACGACTCGCGTGTTGAGAGGAGCCCATCATGATCCGCCTACTGTGGACAGCCAGCGCCGAGGTTCGCTACTTCCTGCGCCGCTACATGCCGAGCAATGTCCTGCTCGACCTGATCCGCACCCGGAAGGGACTGAAGTGGGGCGTGCCAGCGATGCTGCTCGCTGGTCCCTACCTGGCCGTCGCCTTCTGGTGCACAACGCTCATCGAGAACGGCAGCCCAGGATGGCTCCACCTCGTCGTCCTGCTCTGCATTTGGAACGCTCTCAAGATGCTGGCCATCGGCCCGGTGAGCGTCGTCCTCGTCGTGAAGGCTCGCGCACGGGAGCGCCGGACCAGGAATCAGGCCGAAAGCGGTGCTGACGACCGAAACCCTCAGCCAGAACTCATACGAAGCGTCAGCTGACGTGCGATAGATGGACGGTGGCCTGTCACTCCGATTCCTAGATTCCTTTGATTGCGGGAAGGGCGTGTAGCGGCGCGTACGGGCACGGCGGGTCCGGTAGGCGCGCTCTATTCGGATGCGAGAACATCGAAGCTGCCCTTGGTCACGCTCTGCACATACGACGCAGCACCAGCAATCAGCCTGAGTTGTTCGTCCGAGGATGCCTTGATACTGAGGCCTGGTTGCGCGATGACAGTCGAGATACGAGGGAACAGTTGGGGAGCTTGCTGCCGGATTCCGAACAGAGCTTCCCGGTCGCCGATCTCGAAGGGACTCAGACCGGTTCTCCTCGTGTACGCCTTAGCTCGGCGATCAAGGTGCTCCAGCAGCGGAAGGGCCCCGTTGTCGCGCCATCGTGCTCCACGCATCGCCTGGCCACATACTTCGTACAGGTCGTTGAGGCGTGAGCCGGCGGTTGGCTTCGATGAGTACTTGCAGTGCACCAGCGTGATATGAAGATCACCCTTGTCGAGGCGGATACCTACAAGGTCGGCGGCTTCGCCAGCGCGGTCGTCGTCGATGAGGATGTCGAAGGTCTGGTCTTGCGACAGGAATCGGGCCATGTACGCCTGAATAGAGTTTGCCTTGCGCTCGATCCCTTGCGACTCCACTGTGATGTCAACGCCATTGCTCGCCCAGTCGAGCGCACGGAGTTGCTCGCGCGGGTAGGGAGGCAACTCCGTCCGTGGTGCCAGAAGCCGATCGTCTCCGGTCACCATACGATCTCCCGATAGGAAGAGCGTCGGCTTGTCGCTGTTGAGCCAGGTTGAGAAAGGCGTTCTCACGTCTCGCCAGCCGACAACTTCGGCGTCGTCGCCCTTCGCGCGGTAGTGCAGGCCCTGCGAGCCGAAATGTCCCTCATAGGCGAGCTCCCAGGTGGGAGTCATGATCGAGAAGCAGAGTGGTCCGCTGGTGCCATAGTCGTCGATCCTGAACTCGGCATCGGTCAGCAGCACGCTTGAGTCCTTGTAGCTGATCCTGGATGATGTGCCGTTTCCCAGGTACAGCTTCCAAGGCCACTCCATCGCGAGGATTGGGAATGCTGGTCGTTCTCTTACGTCGATCGGGATGATCATGGAGCGGAAGAGCGAATGAACGTCGATGCTGCCGTCGCTCAGCTTCGCACCTTGCTGTCGGCACCAGGTGCGCCACTCAGCGAGGTTCGGAGCGGTACGCATGGACCAGAACCTCCCCGAGAGCGACGCTGCGATGGTGACGCGCTCACCTTCCTCGAAGGCTTTCGCTGCGACATGCGTGTTGGACTTGTGCGTGCGCTCAGCTTCCGTAAGTGCCGTCTCCACGTCACTGCCGACGTGCATTGAGAAGCGCTTGTCGCGATCGCGGGCGTCGAGAAGGCCGATATTGGTGGGAATCAGCCTGTCCAGCTTCGAGAAGACTTTGAAGGTGTCGTATCCGCTGACTGGTCTCGGTTCGTGGCCGAGCACCGCCTCGACGAGGTCATCGAGACTGTGCTTCGTGTCGGAACAGTGGACGTAGAGGATGCCTTGACCGCGATCGAGGTACATCGCGAGCAGCGTGTAATCAGTGGCACGAAGTGACGGGATATCTCCCCACCGCAGGTCAGAAAAGGTCTCGACAACGAACCAGGCAATGGTGTTCGCTGCGTTGAGACTGATGAGGTCGTCCAGCACGGACTCCTTGTAGATGTCTCGTGCCGCGAGCGGGTTCCAGTCGGTAGTGGATGTCGCGAAGGCCTTGGCGCTCATCTTGGGTTCCAGGAGTCCGACGGGTACATCCGGCGGATTGTCGACGAATGATGCCTCAAACTCGCTAACCTCGTTCGCGCGCTCAGTGGCGCGCTCAGTGATATCGCTGAGCACCTTGTCCCAGTCCGGGTCCTCGCGAAGAAGGAACCGCATCGGCGAGAGTGCGTGGCGTGGCTCTTGGCGCACGACGACGCCCGCCCTGCCACTCGGGCGTGGAGATGATGTTCTGGCGAGCCGGCCGATGAGTTGCACCATTGGGCTCAGCGATCTGTGCGCGTCGTGGAATGCCCCCACCTTCAGAGTCGGTAGATCGAACCCTTCTCCAAGCATGTCAACACAGACGATCACGCGGCTAGTCCGGGCTCGCATCGCCTCAAGCGTCTCTGCTCTACGACGGGCCGACATCGAGTCGTAGATGACCTTCGGCGTCAACTCGGGGGCAATGCGTGTGTAGAGCGCGTGAACTTCATCTGCCCTCGCCTTCGACCCCACCCGTGCCAGCAGCAGGTGCTCGTGACCAGCGGCCAGGTCCGCTCGCAGTCGCGAAACCGCGGCCAAAGCCAATGCCTCATCGTCATCGTCCAGATCGAGCACCGCACTGAAGTCGATGGTGCTGAAGTAACCCTCCTTTTGGGCTTCGCGTAACGGGAAGCGGAAGATGACCCGGCCGGGCAGCGTCAATCCGTCGCGACGGAACGGCGTTGCAGTAAACAGAAGCGTCGGCCGGCTCGCGAAGACCCGGATGATCTCTGTCCATGTTCGAGCCGGAGCGTGGTGCGCCTCGTCAACGAGTAGGTGCGTGAAACCTTGGAAGAAAACCTCACGCACCTCCGGCTCGTTGGCGTGTATCGCGTTTGGGGTCGCGACCACAACGTTCGCCGCTTCGACAAAGGCTCTCGCCTCGGCATCGTCGGCGAACCGCCCCTCTAGCCGTCCCACCCTGGGGCGTAGCGCGGAGCGGTCGACAATGCCTTCGAACTGAAGGATTCCCAGGGTCTCAAACTTGGTCGCGATCTGATCTCGAAGCGCGGTTGAGGGAACCACCACGAGCACGCGCTCGGGGCGTTGCGCAACCAGCCACGCCAGCATGGTCTCTGTCTTCCCAGTGCCGGTCGGCATGACCACGATCCCAGGCTCAGATAGACCGGACGACTGGTAGCCGACAATGGAATGAAGTGCCGCGATCTGCGGGCGCCTCAGGCTGTGGGGCTGATCATGAGCGGTGAATCCAATGGCACCGTCGAAGGATCGGATGACATCGCTCGCTTGCGCCGCCTCTCGACCACCTGCCCATTTGATCTGGGCGTTCTTTGATCGGCGGACCGGAAGCCTCGCCGCAAGCGGCCCCTCGGTTGGGAGTTCAGCGGCGCGAGTTACGGGCCACTGTCCGAAGGGCGTGCACACCAGTTCGAGGCCCGACTCAGCCTCAAGTGCCTCGACATTGTCATACGCCGGAACCAGCAACTGACGGACTACGTTCTTGCCCGCCACGTGCGGCGTCGCCCAGACATCCTCGGTCCGGTATTCCACATCGAGCCTCTCTCTTCTTCGCCTACGCAAGGAGCACGACTGCCAACAAGCGCGTCGCGATCAGCCCTTGGATGACCTCGGGTCGTTCCCGGGTGCGATCGTGTCTTGCGCGCGGATCGTCCCCTTGAGCGAACGGACCTGTAGCTCGCCGCCTCCGTCGTTGCCGAGGATGGTGCGAGCGCGCTGAATGCCTTCGGCCTGTGTGGAGGTTACGGCGCTGGCACGATCGGCTCCTGGCTTCCGCACCTCCCAGTCGCCGTCGTCTCGGCGCTGGACTACTCGCTTGTTGGGTCCTGTCACGATCTTTCCTTTCTCGGATGGGACTACTGCCCATTACTTCCTGGCGTCTGGATGGTCTTTCACCAGCGTCAGCTTGGGCTGGGGATCGTCGATGTCAGCTAGCCGTCGTATGTGACGAGGCGTCATCTGGAGGTCTTCCGCGACCTGGGTCAGCGGTACACCTGCCTGGTCAAGCAGCTCAAGCGCAGACTTCAGGAGTTCGGGCCGCTCGCCGGGATAGTCGTGAACAGGCATGGGTCGCCGAGCAATCCCGTTCAGCGTGATGTACGCACGACGGGCCGTGGATTCCGAGATGAGATCAAGCTCCCGGGACCGGAAGATCAGCGAGTTGATGGAGACTCC
>JAGQIY010001288.1 GCA_020430865.1 Myxococcales bacterium | reverse complement strand
TCCACGCACGGCTCGGCAGTCGCGACGCGGGTTGTTCCGGGAGACGGGACCGCATGCCCACCGCTCGGCCCGCGCAATGCCCCCTCTGCTGTCGCGGCCCGCACTGCGTGGCGTGGGTGGCCGCCTCAGCGGCCATGACGACGTTGCGGCGTTGGCGCAGCGGTGCGGGCGTGCTACCACCTCTGAGAAGGGCGGTGTGCCCCGAAAGGCGCGCGCATCCGACTGCGGCACGTGCATGCGGGGGCAACGTGGCAGCCAAGATCAAGACGAACGTGCGCGGGCTCGATGTGCTGTCGGCCGTCTACGCCTTCGCCATGGCGCTCGGCCTGACCCAGGTGTTCCTGGGCTCGCAGACGTTCCTCACGAAAATCCTCTCGGGGACGGCGCCGATCTACGACCAGAAGACGCTGCTGATCGTCTTCCTCTTCATCAACGTCACGCTGCTCGGGTTGCGGTTCTTCTGGGTGCCGCGGAACCTGCAGAGCCTCGTCATCGCCGCGGCGCGCTTCCACGCCATCGCGCCGCCGGGCATGCGCGAGCAGGGCGGGCTCTCCAGCATGGCGATCGCCTTCCATCTGGTGATGATCTTCCTGCACGGGGCGCTGTTCTATCTGGTCTGCGCCGAGTTCGAGTACGTCGCCTTCGCGCTCTCGTCGAACCTGCCGCTCAGCTCGTCGATCTTCATGGGCTACATCCTGATGCACGTCTCCCTGCTGCTCATGAACGCGGCGTGGATTGCGCTCGCGCGCTGGCAGGAGGTGCGGCTCGAACGGCAGGCTAACGACACCGTCTCCGCAGAAGCCGGCTCCGCCGGGAACGTGTGGTGGCGCAACAATCTCGTGTGCAGCCTCCTGGCGCTCGCCCCCTTCGCCATATCCAGCACGTGCAAGTCGGCCTCCCTCGAGTGCGCGCGCCTGTCGGCCGGCTCGCCCACCGATTACACGATGCTGCTGCCGACCTCGCCGCAGGTGTTCGCAACCGTCTATTACGAGGCGGTGGAGGCGCTTGCGGCGCTGGGACTCTCCTCGCCCCACATGCCGGTCTACTGGGTGCTGGCCGCTCTCTTCGCCAACAGCGCCTACGATCTTCTCCAGGCCGGGCGGTACTACGTGTTCTTCGAGGACGTGGAATGGGAAGAGGTTGTCGGAGACCGGGACCACCGCGGGCCGATAGGGTAGGGGCGTGCTCGAGACTTTGATCAAGGAGCGCGTGTTTGCGGTGCTGCTCGGCGGGGCGGCATTCGCGATGTTCGTCATCGCGCTCGTCAGCGGCTTCCCGAGGCTCAAGGACGGCGCCTCGATCCGCATCGCCGCCCCGCTGCTGCCGCCGCAGATGACCTTGCAGGGCGAGGGGCGCGAGGCGGAGATCATCCTGGCCGCCTTCAAGGCCGCCGGTGTCGGGAATCCGGTCGAGTTCCATATCATGCCCTTCACCCGGCACTGGCAGGCCTTCCTCTCGGATCAGCGGCTCGACGGCGTGACCACGGTGCCGCAGGACATCCAGATCAAGGGCATACGCTCCGAGACCTACATCCACTACCAGAAC
>JAGQIY010001287.1 GCA_020430865.1 Myxococcales bacterium | reverse complement strand
CGCGACGCCTACAAGGCCAAGGCCGAAGAGTGGCAGGCGAGGGCGGAGGCGTTGGCAGGAGTGCTGCGCGAGATAGCCAAGCCTGTCGACTGTCCGGCTGACGAGGTGGCGCTGTGGGATGAACTGAGCGCGAAGGCGGCGCTGCGCGCCTACGACGCCGCCAAGACTTCGGAGGGCTCGGGGGAGGCGCTTCCACCGCCCCAAGCCGAGGGCTCATCACCCGAGGCACCCGAGCCTCTCCGAGATTCGCCCAGGAAAGGAGGTGATGCCGATGCCGACGTACCGACGTCCCCAGGACATGATTCTACGCCCCCGTCTCGCGTAGGCGGGGGCGGAAGCACGACGCGCGTGGAGGCCTGGCGGATCCAATGGTGCAGCTGCGGCGCGCGTCCCGGAGAGCCGTGTCGAGGCAACCCGATAGGCGGTCACTCCCGCAGCGACAAGGCTTGCGACGAGTGCGGAGCGCTCTGTTGCGCACCGGGCGAGGCACTCTGCTACGCCTGTCGAGAGCACACCAAGGAGCCAGTCCGCCCATTCCCCGCGGGCGCCGGCATCGCCCACGCCGTCAAGCGCGACGTGGCGGAGGCGCTGCGGATCGTGGTCCGCGAGCACGATGGCAAGCGAACCACAATGGCCCAAGCACTGCGCGAACTCGCTGACCTCCTATGCCCGTCCACCTGACAATCCTCCGCCAGCCTCGCGAGCTGCGCAACCGCCGCCGCGCGGGCGCCAGGTCGAGCACAATCACCCGCCGCGAAATCGACGCTCCAAAGTCAGCGCTACCCCGCAGCCTACCGGCCACGCGCGCGGACTGCGAGCACGGGGAGCGGCCATGCCCCTACGTGTCCTGCCGGCACCATCTCTACCTGGACGTCACTCCGGCCGGCTCGCTCAAGCTCAACTTTCCCGACAAGCAGCCGCATGAACTTGAGTACTCCTGCGTGCTGGACCTCGCTACAGGCGAGCGAGCGTTGGAGGAAATCGCGATGGTGATGAACGTCACACGTGAGCGGATCCGCCAGCTCGAGGAACGGCTGCTGCGCGTGCTCGAAGGGCGAATGCGCATGGCACGCCTCACGCCCGCGTCAGTGCTGGACGAGTAGCGCCCGGATCTTGATCTCGGCCCTGGACCACCGGTAGGCCCTGGCGTCAGCCCTGCGCCACGCACACGACGAGCCCGAAGCGTACCCGGCCACGATGCCAGCCCGTCCCCTGTCCGAGCACGATCCGGCGTGGGCCGAATAGGCCAGGGTGCACGCCCAGGCCGCAGCCATGGCGCCGTCCGGTCCAGGTCCGATGCGCGCCCAGAGCTCGTGGCTCACGGGTCCTAGCGCCTGGACCTGCATGGGTCCTTGGCTTCGGCCGCTATCGCACTCATGAGGGTGGCATCCGCGGGCCTGGATGCGGGCCGACAGCGCGGACTCGCCCACGGCGGTCACGGCCTGGAGTGCAGCAAGCTCCACGGCATCCCCGGACCAGATGCGCCGGCAGTCACGAGCGGAGGCAAAAGGCCCCGTGCATGTGGCGCGGTAGGACGCGGCGGCAATCCCGCGAGCCAGGTCGGAGAGCCTGTCCACGCGCTGCAACGGAGGCTCTGCCGCGTCTTCGTGGAACCGGGGTACGGACAGCAGGAATGCCAGGACGGCGCCGGAGAGGGTCATTAGTGCGGAGTACCAGGGAACAGCAGGCGCGACAAGACCGTGAACAGGGCGGCCAGCACCGTCCACACGACGGTCAGGGTGATGACCATGCCCTTGACTTTGGCTTCCGCTACCCTGATTTCCAGCAGCAGCGCGGCGAGCTTGTTCGTGATGTCGTCCTGGCCCGCTTCCAATTTCGCCAGTCTTTGCACGTGTGCCCCGTGGGTCTGGACGTTCAGGTCAAGCGCCCGGGCTTGCTCGGTTGACGCGCGCCGGAGTTCGGTCGGGTCGCTGCTCTGCGGGTAGAGGGCCCGGGCTGAGGACACGCCGCTCATTGGCCGCCACCAGAGCGCACGTAGGCCTCGAGGTTGGCCATCCGCCGCTCGAGATCCAGCACGCGGGAATCGACCGAGGCACGGAAGCTGACGAGCGCGT
>JAGQIY010001286.1 GCA_020430865.1 Myxococcales bacterium | reverse complement strand
CTGCTCGCCGAGTCCACCGGCCGCACCGCGATGCCGCTCGTGGTGCACCGCCTGCCCTGAACGTCACCGCCATTCTGTTCGGGCTTTCCGTTCGAGGGAACCGACACCCCGACCAGATCCCCGTTTCTCGACCGACTTCGGGTCGTCCCACGACCACGATCCGGTCGAGAAACGGCAGAACCCCGGACCACACGGCCCGGGGTTCGATGTGGTGTCGAAGGGGAGAGCAACAAGCTCGCATACCGGCCACTGGCGTCTTGACGAACGAGACTGACGCCTTCGAACCGGGTTGCGACAAGTCACGCAGACTGCAGCCCGCATCTGGGCGCTGCACTTCGCCATCACACTGAACGACGACTACGTTGCCTTTGCGGCCCGACCGGATCGCTTCTTCGCCGCCTGCTTCGGGACGCGAGTCGCTGTTTTCTGCCCGCCTTCGGAATCGGTGTCGTACTTCGGAGACGGCGCAGCGACCGCCACCTCTCCAACCTCCTGAATCGGCCGACGCCTCGCTCTGAGGCGCATGAGGCGCTCTCGGCCGCGCTGCGTCAAGGTCCAGTAGGCCTCTTTGTCGGAAACAGCACGCCGCCGATCACTCTGCTGAATGAGCCCAAGTGCGAACAACTGAATCTTGATGTCATGGAGGTTCTCGTCGACCGACCACGTAGTTTCCAGCTTGCCGTAATCGCGAGGCAGCTTCGCCTCACGACTTGCATAGAGATCAAGCGCCAAGTCATCAAGCCGATCGTCAAGGTTGCTCTCAGAGACCTCATCGATCATCGTCGGCCCAACAAAGGCGAATATGCGATCCCACGAGACATCGTGTCGCGGAAAGATCGTTGTCGTCTTCGTCGAATACGTGGTGCCTGCCTTCACCATGTCGCTCGTCCAGTACCGGAAGCCGACACTGAACGGATACAGATCAGCACCCTGTTCCAACTCGGCCGCGTCTGCGAGTTCGCCTGTCCGGGAAGCCTCCAGCTCTGCAGTCAGCTCCACGACCCGGGCTCGAAGCTCAGCTAACTCCTGGCCAACCTCAGGCGTTAGAGCATTCCTGGCACGAACCCAGCCTTCGGCAGGATGAGTCTTCCTCGTCTGGATGAGACTTTTTGCGACTTGACCAGCAAGCTCCTGAGGTGTCGTCCAGTACTTCACCATTCGAGTTTCGACTTGGGATCGAAAGTCGGCAAGCTTGCGTCGAGCGTCGCTGTCAAGCTCTGACTTCGAGACCTCTATCGACTCTGGCCTACCATGAAGAAAGCCCATTATTGGAAGCCCGATCTGTTTCGCGTACTCAAACTCCATCTGCGTGTAGCTCAAGCCCCGATCGGGGTCAATTGATCCGTAGCGACCACCGACGACCACGACGTAGTAATCGCAATCGTCGATCACTCGACGAATAAGCGTCCACCGATCGTCATCACTCGCAGGAAACAACTCCATACCCGCCGGAATGCAGTCAGCTTCGAGCAACGTCTGTATGACTTCCTGCCGTTCTGCGACAAGGTCGAGGTAGGTGGAACTCACGAACACTTGCTCACGCCGCTCGACAGCCATCAGGTAATGGTAGCCAGTCGGGTGCGGTCTCTGTAATACAGCACCCGCAAACTGCACGGACGGCCGATCCGTCTCCTGAGCCGGCGAGCGCGAAGCGCGAAGTCGGAACCCGCCGGGAGGCACCTCTTGACAGGCGAATGACAGGGGTGTCATTCTGCGGGCGCACCAACAAGCGTTTCTCACTTCAACTAGCGGTCGGCTTACCCGGGCTCAACGGACGGGCATGCGAGGCACGTGGCCCTCGCTCACACTCAGACCCGAACAACTCACTCATACGCACGGTGCAAATGCGTTCGGTTGATTCGTCTCGTCTGAGGAGTTCTCATGAGTCCCCCACCTCCGGTGGAGCTGCTGTCCGGTATCGACGCGCTCTACCTGTCCGCTCAGTGCAACCTGCACCCGTCGTTGCTCGACGACCTCGAAGGCGCTCGGCAACTGGCGGAGCTGACGTCGCTCCCCGTGCCTGCCGATCTCGGCGGCTACCCGGTGACGGTGCAGCCGCACTCGTTCGGCAAGTACCGCTATTGCCTGAAGCACGACCTCGGCATGCTCGGGTTCACGCCGAGCAGGAAGCTGCCGCCGATCCGCTACCAGGCGTCGGCGGTGGCGCTGCACGCGGCCGGGCCCGAAGGGGCGGTGCTCTGGCTGCGCAACCTGCTCGACTCTGCCGGCATCGATGCGACGCTGCACGTGAGTCGTCTCGACCTGCACAGTGATTGGCAGAGGCTCGATATGAAGGCGAGCGAGCGGGCGAACTTCGTGACCTACTCGAACCTCCGGGCGCTGTACGAAGTCGATGAGCAGCTGGCCGGCCTGAACTTCGGCAAACGGG
>JAGQIY010001285.1 GCA_020430865.1 Myxococcales bacterium | reverse complement strand
CAGAGCCGTGGGACCAAACGGCGCCAAACACACCCGAAGCGCTCGCGAGCCGTGGCACCTGTTCAAACTGCGGCTGCGCCTTGATGAGCTCCGCGTCGGTTGCGCTCTGGCCATCGGCCGCGACGACCACGCGATACAGATCCTTGGAAGCCGACCCGTTGGTCCCCGTATAGAGCACCAACCAGCGACCATCTCCCGCGCGTTTCACCGCGGAATAGGAAGCAGACTCTCCGGGCGTGAGATTCAACACCGAACCGATTTGGTTCCCGTCCGCACCCCGCCGTTGGAAGAACAGCTCCGTCTTCGCTGAGTTCGGCGTGTCAACCCAAGTGACGCCGTACTCCGTGCCGCCCCATTCAATCTGGGGAAGCAAGATGGGATTGGGCGTTCCCGAGATGGGTGGCGAGATCACCTCGGGCGGCGCAAGCAGCGTCCCCGAAAGATCGACCCGCGCGAACCAGACACGCACGTACCCGTCGCTGTCGTCATCCCAGACAATGCCGAACTGATTCGCCTCCGGAGCGTATGCGACGCTTGGAAACAGATAGGTTGTTCGCGCGGTTTGGGCGATCTCCACCTCCGCCCGCGTTAGTCCGATCTCTTCGAGGTCACCCTTGCCGTCACAATCGTTGTCCAGCCCATCACAGACTTCGGGCGCCCCCGTGTAGACCTTGTCGTTGCCATCATCGCAGTCGTCTCCCGTTGCCTCGACGCAACGGGTGTCTCCGTGCTGGTCGCCGTCCGCGTCCTTCGCGGCGAGCTGGCATTTCGGGCCGCTGGCGTTCTCGAAGCACTTCCCCTCGCAGTAGGTGGAGTCGATCCCCGAACAGTCGACGGGGTTGCCCTTCTGGCAGACGTTTCCTTCGCAGGTCTCGGTGCCGTTGCACGCCTTGCCGTCATCGCACTCGGAGTTCGAGGTGCAGGGCTGGCCCCCAGCGCCTCCAGCGCCCCCAACCTGAGTCCCGCCGGTTCCGCCGGACGCGCCATTCCCTGCGGAACCACTCGAGCCACCCGCGCCGGACGAGGCGCCCGCTCCGGCGCTGCCCGCTGCACCACCTGCGCCACCGGCTGGCTCCGCGGCCTTGAAGTCGTCCAGGCCAATCAGCTGCCCGCAGGCAACGACCGATAGCCCACCGCTCAACGCGATCCACAAGCCAACGCGACGCATGCCTCCGCGTTAGCGCGGCTCGACGCAGAACGCGAGGCCCAAGCGTTGATTCCCGGTGGAAGCAAGCGATTCAGTTGATCTGAACCTGCGGTCCCGCGGTGCCGTTCTGGCCGTCACCGCCCACGCCGCCAACGCTGTTGACGCCGCCAAACCCCTTGAATCCTGGGGCTCCCGTGGTGCACGAGTTGGCCGCGAACGTCAGGCCGCTGAGCCGACCGGCGACGCAGGCGCTGGGCCCGCCGCCACCGCCGCCACCGGGGCCGCCAGTTCCGCCGTTGCCGCCTTTAGCGCCAGCGCTCCCACTGCCAGCGCTCGCCTCCAGAAACCCGCCAGGAGTGCCTGAACCGAACGCGCCACCTGCACCGCCGCCTT
>JAGQIY010001284.1 GCA_020430865.1 Myxococcales bacterium | reverse complement strand
TGAGCTTCTGCTCCGTCGACCCCTATCGAGAGCTCGTGGCGGACAGCCAGGTGCGGCTCTGCAAGTACCTCGATTGCGTCTCCGGGACGACCCAGGTGACCTGCCCCTCCGGCACGAGCACCTCCACCGCGAGTGGGCTCGACGGCTGCTGCGGCACCTCACCCTTCACGGTGGACGTGAACTGCACGGGCACCCTCTCCGACGACACCACCGTCTACTTCCGCATCGACAAGCCGAGCGGCTTCAGCTGCGTCAGCTACTCGGGTAGCTTTCACTACTGACTCGCTCGCCTGCGCGCGGTTAGCGGATGGGCCGTTGTCCTTCGTCGACCGGCTCCGCGATCTCCGAAGGGTTGCTGGAGTCGACGGAGAGCACGGGATCGGCGTCGATGTCGGAGCCATCCATCATGCGCACGATCCTCTCGAGGGTGACGCGGATGCCTTCCTGCTCCGCTTCGGGGAGCGCGGCGAGGCGTTGGGCGAGCTTCTCCTGGAGCGCGGAGGGAGCGTCGGCGAGCAGGGCGAGGCCGGCGTCGGTGATGGCGATGGTCACGAGCCGGCGGTCGGTGTCGCTGCGAGTGCGGGTGACGAGCTGGCGTGACGCGAGGCGGTCGACGATGCCGGTGACGGTGGCCTGGCTCAGCGACACCTCGCTCGCGATCTCGCTCGGCGTGAGCGAGCCACGCCGACCCAGGACCCGGAGACAGACAAGCTGCGGCCCGGTGAGGCCGAAGGTGTTGGCCAGGTAGCGGCTGTGGAGATCGATCGCGCGCGTGATGCGCCGCAGAGCGACGAGGATGCTCTCTTCCAGATCGGTGGCCACGCGATTCGAGCTTAGCGGCTGTTGGGGGTGAAGGGGTAGGCGGGCCCGGGCGGGTGCGTCGAGTGTCTGGCAAGCCACCGAAATAATTAAAACATTTCCCTATCGAGGCAAATCCTTTGATCTCAAAGGATTAGATCTGTAAACCTGTTTCCTCTGCCACCCCCGGCCCCCTGCATTCTTCAGGGGCGTAGGCCCGTGGCGACCCACAGCGGGAGGCTGAATGGACGCGCAGTCGAGCAGCGAGAAGCAGCACTATGGGTCAGACCCGAAATCCGTCAGGAAGACCGACCAGTATCAGGCGGAGTACATCCGCTCCTTCGTCGCCAAATGGGACGAGCTGATCGACTGGGAGGCGCGCGCGAAGACGGAGGGTTCCTTCTTCATCGACAAGCTCCGCGAGCGGGGCGTGCGTCAGGTGCTCGACGTGGCGACGGGCACCGGCTTCCACTCGGTGCGGCTCCTCGAAGCGGGGTTCGAGGTGGTGAGCGCCGACGGCAGCGCCGAGATGCTCGCCCAGGCGTTCAACAACGCGCGCAAGCGAGGCCATGTGCTGCGCACCGTGAAGGCGGACTGGCGCTGGCTCAACAAGGACGTCCACCAGAAGTTCGACGCCATCATCTGCCTGGGGAACTCTTTCACCCATCTCTTCGACGAGAAGGACCGGCGCAAGGCCCTCGCCGAGTTCTACGCGGCCCTGCGGCACGATGGCGTGCTCGTGCTCGACCAACGCAACTACGACGCCATCCTCGACGCGGGCTACAGCAGCAAACACACCTACTACTATTGCGGCGACCGA
>JAGQIY010001283.1 GCA_020430865.1 Myxococcales bacterium | reverse complement strand
GGTGAGGGTCGCCCGGAAGGCGTGTTTGTCGAGGTTCAACCTGCTGGTCACGTAGACCAGCAACGGTCCCCCCGTCGCGAACACGCCGTGCACGACCCCCGCGGCGCCCATCACGCCGAGCACCACGGGAGCGGGCAGAGGCCTGGTGGAGGCCTGAGCGTGACGCATGCGCTGCCACAGCTCCTTCAGCGCCAGCAGCAGCACCAGCCCACCGAGCAGGCGCTTCAGCCCAGCATCTGGCGCGTGCGCTGCAATCCAGAAGCCCAACACCATGCCTGCCCCCATGGCGGGCACGATGCGGAACAGCAGCAGGCGCCAGTCGACCTGACGGAAGTAGCGAGAAACGATGTAGCCCGTCTGCAGCAGACTGATGGGGACCGCCAGGTTGAGCACGCGGTCGATGGGCATCAGCTGGGCGCCCAGGGTCAGGCCCAGCAGCATGCTACCGAAGCCGGTGATCGTCTGCACGCCGTAGCTCACGCAGACGATCAGGGCGAAGGCGAACAGTATCCAATCCATGACGGCACGGCACTCTCCCGAGTCGCCCGTCGGGAGCTCGGCCAGTGGAGTGCGACGCGCGTCTAGCACGGACTTCGCCCCGACGTCCTGCCTCCACGCCTGGCGCCGCACCCGACCCCCGGCAAACCTGCGGGTTTTCCCCGCGTCGTTGACCTCAAATAGAACACGTTCTACAGGAGGTCGCTGGAGGCGGAGAGCGAACATGGCCGAAGCGAGCTACGAGTCCACCTATCAACCAGCAGCCGAAGACAGCGGGGTGCGCCCCACCAGGCCGCTGCGCCTGAGTGAGGTGCCGCGCTGGGATCAGGAGACGGGCGTGGTCATCGTTGGACTCGGCGGTGCGGGCGCTGCGGCGGCGATCGAAGCGTGCGAGGCCGGTGCCGAGGTGCTCATCCTGGAGCGCGCCAGCGAAGGTGGAGGCTCCACCGCACAGAGTGGGGGCATCATCTACTTCGGCGGCGGTACGCCGGTGCAGCAGGCGTGCGGCTTCGAGGATGACCCTGAGGAAATGCTCAAGTATCTGCTGATGGCGAGCGGCCCCAATCCCGACGCCGAGAAGTGCAAGCTCTACGTCGAGCAGAGCCTCGAGCACTTCGCCTGGTTCGAGGGCCAGGGCATCGAATTCAAGCGCAGCTACTACCCGAAGAAGACCACCGAGCCGGTCACCGATGACTGCCTGCTCTACTCCGGAAACGAGAACGTCTGGCCGTTCGACCGCACCGCGAAGGCGGCTCCGCGCGGACACAAACCGCAGGTCGAGGGCAGCGCGGGACGCGTCATCATGGAGACGCTGATCGCTCGCGTGAAGGCGCTCGGCGCGCGGATCCAGGAGAACGCCCGCGCTCAGACGCTGATCGTCGACGACTCCGGCGCCGTGGTGGGCGTGCACTACAAGCAGCTCGGAGAGCCCCGCTACGCCAGGGCGACGAAGGGTGTCATCCTGTGCGCCGGCGGCTTCATCATGAATCGTGAGCTCGTCGCCCGACACGTGCCGAAGCTGCTGAACGTCAACATCCAGATCGGAAACCCAGGAGACGACGGCGCGGGGATCCTGATGGGTCTAGGCGTCGGCGCAGGCACGCTCTGCATGGGCGAGGGCTTCGTTTCCGTGCCGTTCTATCCGCCGAGCAAGCTCGTCAGCGGCATCATCGTCAACGCCCAGGGCCAACGCTTCATCAACGAGGACGCGTACCACGGGCGCACTGGCGAGTACGTGCTCCAACAGAGCGATGGCGTGGCCTACCTGATCCTGGACAACGCGTGCTTCGGGCGGCCCATCGCAGGCATGCAGATCAAGGCGGCAGAGGAGAGCGTCGAGGAGCTCGAGCGAGCGCTCGAGCTCCCCGAGGGCTCCCTCACCCACACGGTCGACTACTACAACCGTTTCGCGGCGCGCGGTGAAGATCCGCTGTTCCACAAGGCAACGAACTACCTGAAGCCGCTGGTCAACGGCCCCTACGCGGCGCTCGATCTCTCGGTGGGCAAGGCCATCATTCCTGGCTTCACGATGGGTGGCCTCGATACGCTGCCCACCGGGGAGGTGCTGACCGCTGATAAGCACATCATTCCCGGACTGTACGCCGCCGGCAGGACGACCGCTGGCTTGCCCCGGTCTGCGGCCGGCTACTCCAGCGGGATGAGCATCGGCGGCGCGACGTTCTTTGGCAGGCTCGCTGGGCGGGCCGCGGCGGGGCGCTGAGCAGCCCCACCCCAGGGCAGCGCGGGAGCACGACCGTCGCGCCTCACCCCCGAGAGCTCGGGCTTCGGTCCCGAAGGAAACAAAAGGGGCCCTGGGCGACGCCTCCCCAGATGCCGCCCAGGGCCGTAGGCCCGATTGTCTTGTTCGCGCGTCACGCGCGGCACCCGAGTTGGGTGGAGAGAAAAAGAGCCCTGAGCGACGCCTCCCCAGATGCCGCTCAGGGCAAACGGCAGCCAAAGCTGCCGTCCAGAAACTGTCTCGCGCCTGCGGCGCGCTCGCTTGCTCGAGCCACACGAGGGTTCGTGGGACTCCTGCTCTCGCCTCGACGCAGGCGAATTTCGTGTGTGATACGCGCCTCCAGCGGACTTCCCCCCTCACCTCGTGCGCATTTTACCGACCCGAGTGCGGAGCGATGAGGACGGAGATCCCTGGGGTATTGATGACCCATCGGAGCGGGATGCGTGTAGGCTCCGCTAGAACACGTTCTACCGACAGGACGTCGGTTCGAAGGAGCATCGTGAGCGAGTACGACTACATCGTGGTGGGCGCAGGATCCGCGGGCTGCGTCGTCGCGAGCCGACTGAGCGAAGATCCATCCGTGCGCGTGCTGCTGCTCGAGGCGGGCGGTAGCGACCGAACGCAGTTCTGTACGAAGCCGGGGATGATCTCGATCGTCCACACCGTGCCCCAGGTCAAGAAGCGGTTCGACTGGGGCTACTACACGGCGCCGCAGAAGCATGCCCTGGGACGTCGGATCCCGTATACGCGCGGAAAGGTACTCGGCGGATCCAGCGCGATCAACGGCATGCTCTACGTGCGCGGCAACCGACAGAACTACGATGACTGGGCCGCGGAGGGTTGCGAGGGCTGGAGCTTCGACGACGTGTTGCCACTGTACAAGCGCCTCGAGGACTACGAAGGCGGCGCGAACGAGTACCGCGGCAGCGGTGGGCCGATCAAGATCACCAAGCGAGACCAGCTGCGCCCAGTCTCCGAGGCGTTCATCGAGGCAGTCAAGGACGTCTGCCAGGTGCCTTTTCTCGAGGACTACAACGCAGAGCACCAGGAAGGCGCTTCCGTCTATCAGATGTCAGCCAAGGACGGACTGCGCTACAGCACCTCCGAAGGCTACGTGGAGCCCCACAAGCGTCGTCCGAATTTCCACATTGAAAGCGGCGCCACGGTGTTGCGCCTGGAGTTCGACGGAGGTCGAGCGCGACGCGTCGTGTACACCACGGGGAAGGACGAGCGAGTCGCCACCGCACGTCAGGAGATCGTCCTCAGCGCGGGTGTGATCGGGACGGCGCAGATCCTGATGCTGAGCGGTATCGGCCCCGCGGATCATCTGACGAAGCTTGGCATCGAGGTGCGGGCGGACCTACCGGTTGGCCAGAACCTCCACGATCACCTCTTCTTCCCCCTGGTCTATCTCGCACCGAGCGGTGGCCATCGAGGCACGCCCTTCTACTTCCTCGGGGGCATGCTCAAGGAGTACATGGCGGGCAACACCTGGTTCGGCAAGACGGTCTTCGAGGGGGCAGCGTTCGTGAAGTCCGATCCCGGCAGCCGTCTGCCCGATCTTCAGCTTCACAGCTTGCCATGGGCGTATCCCGCGCCGAATCAGGACGCGCCGGGCGTGCCGCAGGTGGACAAGCGTCCCGCGCTGACCGTGATGCCGACGCTGATCTATCCCAAGAGCCGCGGCGAGATGCGCCTGGTGTCGAAGGACCCGCTCGCGGCCCCGCACATCGATCCCAATTACCTCGCGGAACCCGAAGACCTCGAGTTCCTGCTCAGAGGCATCGAGCTCACGCGCGAGATCATGAACAGCAAGCACATCGCCAAGGAGCTCCGGGGAGAGCTGGAGCCGGGCGAGAAATTCTTCGAGCGCGAGACGCTGAAGAAGGAGATCCCGAACCGGATCTGCACCGTCTACCACCCGGTCGGCACGGCGCGCATGGGCGTCGACGATCGCGCGGTGGTCGACCCGCTCCTGCGAGTGCGCGGTGTCGAGGGCCTGCGGGTCGCGGACGCGTCGATCATGCCGTCCATCACCGGCGGCAATACCAACGCTCCGTGCATCCTGATCGGGGAAAAAGCCGCGGATCTGCTGCGCAGCTCGGCAACCTGACGAGCCCCAGCGCGCGCGGAGCGACCACTCTCGGTCCAAGCGCGCTACACCCTCGCTCGTGGCCAACCCCGAGAACGCAGGCAGACGCCTCAGCCGCCAGCTGCAGCAAACCATCCGCGACTACGAGCTGATCGCGCCCGGGGATCGTATCCTGGTGGCGCTGTCAGGCGGCAAGGACAGCTACACGTTGTTCGACCTCCTGCTGCAGCTGCGACCCGTGTTGCCGGAGTGCGAGCTCGTGGGAGTCCACCTGGACCAGCGTCAGCCCGGCTACGATGGGCGCCCTCTCGTCGACTGGCTCGAAGCGCGGGGCGCGCGCTTCGAGATCCTGAGCGAGGACACCTACTCGGTGGTCAAGCAGCATGTCTCAGAGGGCGGCACGTACTGTTCGATGTGCTCCCGGCTCAGGCGAGGCATCCTCTACAGCGCTGCAGAGCGGCTCGGCTGCAACAAGATCGCGCTCGGCCACCACCGGGACGACGCCATCGAGACCCTCCTCATGAACCTGTTCTTCAGCGGTAGGCTGCAAGCGATGCCCGCACGTTACCGCACGGATGATGGGCGCTTCGAGGTGATCCGCCCCTTGATCGAGTGCGATGAACCCAGCATCGTCCACTACGCGAAGCGGCGCGCGTTCCCCATACTGCCCTGCAACCTGTGCGGATCGCAGAGCGGGCTGCAGCGCGAGGAGATGAGTCGGCTGATCTCATCCCTGGAAGCACAGCACCCAAATCTGCGCGCGGTCATGCTCGCGGCGCTCAAGAACGTCAGCGCCACTCACCTGCTCGACCGAGCGCTGCGCAAGGATTCGCCACCGCCCCCCGAGCCCGTCGCTCGAGCCCGGAGAACCCACCGAGCGCTGCCGATCCTGCGGGGCTGACTCGATGCACGGCTGCGGCGCTCAGTCCTGCTGAACAGCGACCGGGACGCAGGGAGCGTCGAACACCGGCATGCCGTCCTGCATGCCACCGTCGGCGTTCTTGCCGAGACTCGTCGCAGCGAGGGTCAACGGGCTGTTGGTGAACGCCAGGAAGACGCACATCTCCTGATCGCCGATGCCGTAGCCGACGGTGTCGTCGCGGGGATTGTCGTAGTCGCAGCTCATCTCGAAGCCCGTCGCGCCGTCGAAGTGCTTGGGCGGATCCAGCTTGGCCCCGAGCGGCGTCCCGACACCACCGTGAGTCTCGAAGACCGTCTCGCCGTCGCGCTCTCCCCCGATCAACCCGAGCCGCAAGCCGGAACCCAGTGCGTGATAGTGGGGCAGCACGTAGAAGATGTCGAAGCTCGGCACCTCTCCGAGCTTCTCCTGGAACGCGGGGGCAAACTCGCAGGCCAGGCTGAACCTCGACTTGCTCCGCGGTGGGATCTCCAGGAGCAGGTTCGTCATGCTCACCGGGTGCAGCTTTTCAGTGACCTTTTCCGCAGGGATCGTACGAACCTCGAAGCGGAATCCAGTGTCGATGCTGTCCGGGGTCGCGTTGAGCAGGTGCACCTGGCCGACGACGCGGGAGTGCGGCGGGATGCGAAACGCAGCGCCTTCGGGGAAATCCTGGATGTCGTGCTTCGCCTGGGTGCTCTGCGCAAAGAAGACGCCGCCCGCCAGGCCTGCCTTCACCGTGTCGAAGTCTCGCTCGTCACATGGCCATGCGCCATCAGGGCCGGCGTAGGTGTCCTCGTCGACGAAGAACCAGTTCGAGTGATGCCATCCGCCGTCATTGAAGCCATCGACGCGGTTGACCCAGAGCTCCTCGGGGTTGTTCAGCGTCCAGGACATGCAGGTCGAGTCGTCCTCGTAGCCGGACTCGATCGTCTGCTTGTCGAAGGCGTACGCCAGATCCGGATCTGCGAGGACCGACGAGCCGTCTTCAGCGTCGGAGGAACAGCCAATCGCGCCGCACGCCGCGACGAGCAAGAGCGCGACGCCTCCGACGCCCCGGGTATTCTCTGACGCCATGGTCAGCTTTTACCACTGTCGGTTCGACTTCGCTAGAACGCAAACTGGCTGCTGAGCCCCCAGCTCGCTCGTGGGCCCACGGGTAGCAGGCGTGTGGCGCCACGGGAGGACCGCTGACTGGGCCACAGCCACGCGGTCAGGATGAGCGCGCCCGCAGTCGCGCCCGCCGTGACGAAGGAAACCGTGGACACCAGCGCCGCGTCATCGCTGCGGCGCTCAGCATCCCTCAGCTGCGCGCAGCTCTCGGCGACGGGGCTCCCTGGGTCGTCACAGGTGGCTGTGAGCTCGCCCAGACTGCCGCGGATCAGCTCGGCGGTCTCCTGGTCGTGGTCGCCCCTGAGCGCGAAGGCGATGCCCGTGGCGAGCGCGGCGCCAAGGGTCAGTGACTCCCCGATCATCACCCAGGTCCTTGCGCTGACGCCGGCTGGCTCTGGGCTTTCCGCGCGGCGATCCTCGAAGGCGGACGGTGGCGACGCGGGCTCTGGACTCGCCGCGGGCGAGGGTGCGACGTCGGGTCTCAGTCGCAAGGGCAGCCGAGCGAGGCCGGCTCCCAGGCTCAGCGTGCGCTCGATGCGCAACCAGCCCGGCGCGGAGACCACCAGGCTGTGCTCGCCGGGGTTCAGCTCCATCGGCTCTCCGGGCTCGACCAGCCGGCCGTCGACCCGCAGCTCCATGCCCTCGGGACGCGCCTCGAAGGCGACCTCGAGTCTCGCCACCCGAGCCTCTGCGCGCTCCAGCGCGGGACCCAGCAGCTCGGCGACGTCCTCCGCGGGGCTACCCTGGTCGATCAGCATTTGCGCGCGTCGGTAGTTTCCCAGCGCCTCGACGTAGGCCCCCAGGTGCTCCTGACAGTACGCGAGGTGGAAGCGTAGCCCCGGCGTCTCCTTCAGCTCCAGCGCTCGCTCGAGTTCACGTGCTGCGTCGCTCCAGCGCTCGGCGGCCTCCAACTCTGTTGCCGCAAGGAACCGTTGCTTTGCCTCAGCGACCTGAGAGCCGGACTGCGCCCAGGCCGTCGGACAGAGCATCGCGAGCGCCAGCAGCGCTTCACAGCCCAGCGCCAGCCTGGACCACCCCGGCGTGCCGCTCACGTACTCGGGGGGAGAGAGGCTCGCTTGAGCGCCGGCAGCTTGTCCGCCAGGCGCTCCTCGATCCCCGAGAAGTCATACTTGTCCGGCCGCTGATCCTTGGGCAGGGCCGCGATATCGAAGGCGGCAGAGCGGGCCGCTTCCAGCTTCGGGCGGGGCAAGCCGAGCTGTTCACCGAGCTGCCGCAAGGTGCTCAGCTCCTGGGTGTTCACGACGCCGTCCACCTGGGCGAGCCAGGTAGCGATTGCGTAGGTCAACGCCTGTTGCCAGCCGTCGAGCCCCGCGAGGTCGAGATCCGTCAGGGCAATCCCCTTGGCTGCAGCCGCCTCGACGGCAGCTATGTCCTCCGCTCCCAGGCCGTACGCCTGCAGCGCGTGGGCCAACGCGGCGGATTCGTCCTTCTTCAGCAGCCCGTCGGCGGCGACCACCGCCGCGATGGCGAGAAAGGACTCTCGAGGTAGATAAGACGACATCAGTTCCTCCGCGGCGGAGCCTATCACGAGCCGATGGAAGGCTGCGCCACCTCTGGCTGCACCCAGGTGCTTTTGCTCCGTCCGCTCAACCACCGAGCGAGACGAGCTGGCTGGGTGAGCTGAGGATAGTGTCCCGTCTGGGGTTCACTCCACGCCTCGACGCCCGGCGGTAGCTCGTCGGTCCGCAGACCGTCCAGCTCCCCAGCGAAGACGCGCACGGAAACTCCGCTCGCCACCACCAACGCGAGCTTTTCCAGCGCGCGCTTCCGCACCGCGGGGTCGCCTGCCCAGGCCAGCGCCCGAGCGACGGCCTGACGAACGGCTGGACGTTGCAGGTGCTGGTACGCGTGCTCGACGACGCCTCCCGTGACTGGCGCGCCACAATAGAGTTGCTGCTCGAGGCGCTGCACCCCGCCAAAGCGCAACAGCCCGCGAACCAGCGGAGGACAGCGCAACCACCACGACATCTCGGCACCCGCGAAGGCTGGCGCGACGAGCAGGAGCTCTGCGACGCGCTTCGGGTGTCTGGCAGCGAAATCGAGCGCCGGAGCGCAACCGAGGGAGTGCCCCACGAGGCGCAGCCCAGCGCCCATGCCCAGGTCGTCGAGCCACGTGGCGTCGTCGAAGGCGAAGTCTGGTGCTTGACGGCCGGAGCGCCCGAGGCCTGGAAGATCGACCACCAGCGCCTCCGCGCCGAGCGCCGCGAGCAAGGGGTCCCAGCTCGTTCCGTCGAGTGGAAGGCCATGCAGCAGCACCAGCTCACTGCCGGGATCTCCTTCCGCGAGGATCTGCCCTGCGCGAGTCGACACGAAGCGTGGGGAGCGCGCCTCCCGTCGGAGAAAGCCAGTCCCGACCAGGTAGCCCAACCAGGCGTCGAGGGCGGCGCCGAAGTCCGCCTGCGGGATCCCCCACGCCTTCGCGACAGCGTCTGCCTCGGCGCTGGGATAGCGGTCTTCCGACAAAAACGACAGCGACTCCGGCTCCGCACCGGTCAGCGACCTGGGCAGCGCCCGCACCACACTCGTCGGAAGCCGCAGTCGCGGCGCCGCCACCCCGAGCGTCCTGGCCATGCCATCGATGAGCTCGGGCAAATTGGGTGAGGCTGGGTGCAGGAGCCAGAACTCGCCCCCAGCCGTCGTGTCATGCAGCGGCAGCTCGGCCATGAAGCTCGCGACGAACCTGGCGTCCACCAGCGGCACGAAGGTCCGTGGGGAACCAACCTGGGCCCGCAATCGCCCTTGGAAGAGCTGCCTCGCCACCTCCCCCACCCCGGTCACCTGGAATGTCTCTCCACTCTCCGCATCGCCGATCACGCTGCTCGGATTCACCACGCTGAGCGACACCCCGAGAGCTTCGGCGCGCCGCCGCAGAAGTCGATGCTCCTCGCGCTTGGAGGCTTCGTATGCGCCGAGCCGAGCGTAGGCGTCGCGGCCATCCTGGCGGTCTCCGCAACCCACCCGGTAGCCACTCACCGACACGTAGCGACGCAGCGTGGACAGCTCGGATACTGCCTCGAGGAAACGCAGGCTCGCGTCCACGTTGGCGGCACGCGCGACCTCCGGGGCCAGCCCGAACTCGAAGCGCGCCGCCAGGTGGTAGACGTCCTTGACCCTGGAGACGTCCAGCTCCGCGAGCGTCCCGTGCCCGGCCGCCCAGTCTTCGAGCGAGAACTCTGCGACGCTGAGCCCCTCGGACTCGACGCCCTGGCGCGAGAACCACTCGGCGAGCTCCGGGCGCCGCGAAGCAGAGTTCCTGACGAGGGCTAGGACACGGCGACCCCGCCTCAGCAACTCGAGCATCAAGAAGCGCCCGAGCTGG
>JAGQIY010001282.1 GCA_020430865.1 Myxococcales bacterium | reverse complement strand
GTGAGATCGTAGCGGCCGGCTTCGATCTCGGCGCTCGCCGCGAGCAGCGCGATGCTGCCCGAAGCACACGCCGCTTCGTGGCGCCCCGTGGGCAGCCCGCTGAACACCGGATGTGCCTCGATGAAGAACGCGCCGAGGTGCCCCTGCTTGCAGTAGAGCTCGGCGGCGAAGTTGCCGACATGGCCGGTCTGGATGTCCTTCGGGTCCACTCCGGTCGCGTCCAGCGCACCGCGCACTGCCTCGCGCATCATCGCGGAGAAATGCTTGTTCTCCTTGCTCCAGTTCCGCGCGAAATCAGTCTGAAAGCCGCCGAGAACGTATACTTCTTGTGACATGTGGCCTGTCTCCTTTTTCTTGCGACGGTTCAGCGCGCGACGAAGAAGCGCCCGACGTTGACGGTGGGGTGGTTGAAGAAGCGCTGCCCGGGTAGCGCGTCCGCCAGCAGCTTGGGCACGGGCACCCCGGCTGCCTCGAGCATGTCCACCGTCCGGGTGACGCCGATGGTGTCGACCAGCACGCTGGGCGGCGCCCAGTTGAAGCCGGTACCCATGATCAGGTCGATGCCGGTGATGGTGTCGGTGCACTCGCCCGCACGATGGAAGCCGTAGCTGATGTAGCCAGCGAGCACCTTGCGAGCCAGCGCAGCCTCATCGCCAGGCGCGCTGACGAACGCCGCCATCGCGTCTTCGTAGCGCCCCATCCTGTGGAGCAGCGCGACCTCCTTGATGAAGGAGAGGTCCGGGAGCTTCACGTCCTCGAGCGGCGAGTACTCCCCCGTCTTGGGGTCGAGCACCAGCTTCTTCCTGTCCTTGGTGCGCTGAAAGAAGCCACCCCCGGTCTTGTTGCCGAGCGTACCCTTGTCGATCAGCCGTTGCATGTAGGCGGGTAGCTCCAGCGTGGCGTGCGCCTCGTCTTTGGTGAGCTTGTAGATGTTGTCCACGATTGCCTTGTGGATATCCCAGCCGACGAGATCGATGGTGCCCAGCGGCGCGAGCGCGCGTCCGGTGTAGGGCCCGACCAGCTTGTCCATGAGCGCCGGGCCGTGTTCCTCCGCCAGCTGCGCGACCTCGTTGAGCACCTTGAAGCCGACGCGATTGCCGGCGAAGCCTGGTGTGTCCGCGGTGCGGATCATCGTGCGCCCGAGCAACTTCTCGCAGTAGGCCTCCACGAAGTCGAGCAGCGCTGGATCCGTGTCCGTTCCAGCGACCAGCTCGGTTCCCACGATCACGTTCGGTGGGTTGAAGAAGTGGATCCCCATGAAGTGCTTGCGGAAGGAGTCACTGCGGCCCTCGGCGAGCTTGTTGATCGACAGCCCGGAGGTCACCGTCCCCACGATGCTGTCGGGGCGCCGCGCTCGGTCGATGCGCTCGAAGAACTGCTGCTTGAGCTCGAGCTGCTCGGTCACGGCCTCGAAGATCAGATCCGCGCTGCCGACGGCCCGCTCGAGGTCTTCCTCGTAGCTCCCGCACTCGACGCGGTCAGCCACGGTGGGCGAGCGCACCTGTCTGATGGCTGCCTTCAGGCCGTCCTCGGCCTTGGCCTTGCTGCGGGCAAGGAAGGTCACCTTCGGCACGGCGTGGGTAAACAGCGCTCCGCTCCCAAAGCCCATGGTTCCGTTCGCGCCGAGCACGACGACGTGCTCGATCCGCCGCTCGCCCAGGATGTCGCTTGCCTTGGTGCGCGTCGCGCCGTGGGTTGCCAACTGATTCATCGCTCGCTCCTTCTGAGCGTCGGGCCTGGTGCTGTGGGTCCGTGGCGCTGCTCGTGCGCTCGTTTACAGCTTTACACCCCGACGCAGCGCGTAGCTTGTATCGGGCAACCGCTCAAATCAATGCGCGAAGCCAGTT
>JAGQIY010001281.1 GCA_020430865.1 Myxococcales bacterium | reverse complement strand
GCGCTGGCGCAGAGCGGGATCGCTACCGACTACGCTGCCGCCCCGAAGAACGCGAAGATCAAGGCGCTGGTGCGTCAAGCGGACGCGGCGTTGAAGCTGGACGCCGACTACGGCCCAGCTCAGGTCGAGAAGGGGCGCCTGCTGCTGATCCTCGGGGAAGCCGATGCAGCCCTCGCTGCGCTCGGGCGTGGCGTCGAGTTGTCTCCCCAGGATCCCGAGGCGCACTCGGCGCTCGGCGTCGCGCGCATGGCACTCGGCAAGACGGAGCAGGCTCTGAGTTCCTTCGAGCGCGCCGTGGAGCTCGACCGCAGCAACCCCGATCGGCTGACCAACCTCGGCACCGCCTACATGCTGCGAGGCAAGGTGGACCAAGCCATCAGCACCTATCAGCGCGCAGTGAACCTCGCCTCGAGCGACCCCCGGGCCCACGGCGATCTGGGCACCGCGTATCTCGCCGCCGGGCGGCCCAAGGAAGCGATCGTGGAGCTGAAGCGGGCCATCCAGCTCGACGAGCGCGCGACGTTCCTGTCGAATCTCGGCTACGCGTATCAGCTCAGCGGCGATCTGAAGCAAGCCGTGACCACCTACCGCAAGGCGCTCAAGCTCGATCCGAAGCTTGGTTCCGCGTGGATTAATCTGGGGACGGCCCTGGCGAAGCAGGGGGAGATCAGCGAAGCCGAGAAGGCATTCAGGACCGCGCTCAAGCTCGATCCCTCGGACCCCCGCGCCAAGGCCAACCTCGCCGAGCTGGAAGAGCTGAAGAAGAAGAAATAGCGCTCGACGTCCGGTGCCCTCGCGCGCCGGCGCTCCTCGGCCGGAGTCGTGCCGCAGCGAGGACCATGGAGCCGCGCTCCAGATTCGCGAAGCGCAATCACCCCGCGGCCCAGCCTTGACCGCGACGGGCGCTTGCCGGAGATTACTTCGCACACGAAACATCTCTCGCCCGCCGCTTCGGGGGTGAGGGAGCGACGCGCAGCGCTGAAAATGACGGACGCCATCCACCCCGAGCTCGAGAGCCTCTTCGCCATCCAGGGCGCCGAGGACCAGCCAGACATGGACGGCGTCGTGGAGGCGATCCTCTACCTCTACACCGAGTCGCGGCGTATCACGAAGGGTCTGGCCGGGCGCTATGGTCTGACGGGGCCTCAGCTCGCGGTGATCAAGATGCTCGAGCCAAAGGGCCAGCTGTCGCTGAGCGAGCTGTCCTGGAGGATCCGCGCCAAGAACTCCACCGTCACCGGTATCGTCGACCGCATGGAGCGAGAGGGCCTGGTGCACCGCCGGCGCTCCAAGCAAGACCGGCGCGTCGTACATATTTCTCTCACGGAAAAAGGGGCACAGCTGGCGGCTGAGATCACCGTGGAGCCAGTGCAGATTTTCCGTACGGTACTAGGCGAGCTGTCGACGCGCGACACTCGCGACTTGAAACGCGTACTGACCCGCCTCGCACAGCGTGTGCGCGAGCTGGTCGAAGAGGGCGCCTTGCCTAGCGATGGCGCCGCAGGAGACGAAGATGGCTGAAACCACGAACGACACCCAACGCGATCCCGACGTCTGCGTCATCACCGCGGCGCTCACCGGCGTCCTCGCCAACCGCAAGCAGTGTCCCGGGATCCCGTATACACCCGAAGAGATCGCTGACGAGGCCAAGCGCGCGTACGACGCTGGCGCGAGCGTGGTGCATCTGCACGCGCGGAACGACGACGGCTCTCCGACCTTTTCGCCGGCGACCTTCGCGAAGATCAAGCAGGAGATCCAGAAGCGCTGCCCGGTGATCTTGAACTTCTCCACCGGCACGATCCTCGATGACGTCTCGGATCAATGCACCTACCTGCGGGAGTCCAAGCCGGCCATCGGGGCGCTCAACATGGGGTCGATGAACTACTCGAAGTACTCGAAGAGCCAGAAGCGCTTCGTCTTCGACATGATCTTCCCCAACAACTACGAGAAGATCATCAAGCTGCTCAGCGCCATGAACGAGGCGGGGGTGAAGCCGGAGCTCGAGTGCTTCGACACGGGCCACACCCACGGGATCTGGCCCCTGCTCGACATGGGTGTGCTCAAGCCGCCGTTCCAGTTCTCGTTCATCGTCGGCGTGCTGGGCGGCATTCCCCCGACCGTCGAGTCGCTGCAGCTGCAGACCAAGATCATGCCGCCCGGACACGAGTGGGAGGTGATCGGGATCAGTCACGGCCACTGGCGCATGCTCGCCACGGCGCTGGTTCTCGGCGGAAACATCCGCACCGGCCTCGAGGATCACCTCTACCTGCCGAGCGGGGAGATGGCGAAGAGCAACGGTGAGCTGGTGGAGGTAGCCGCGACGCTGTGCCGCAGCACGGGACGCAAGGTCGCGACCGTCGAGGAGGCGCGCAAGATCCTCCAGGTCCCGGACAACTGCTGAGGAGCTCGTCGTGGAACAGCGTCCCTACAAGCTCTTGCTGGTCGCCGTCGAAGGCGGCGTGTGCACCCTGACCCTCAACCGCCCTGAGCGCCGCAACGCCATCGGCGCGCCGATGGTCAACGAGCTCCTGTACGCCCTGGAGGACGCCCACGCGGACTCCGCGGTGCGCAGCATCGTGATCACCGGCGCGGGGCAGGCGTTCTGCGCCGGCGGCGACTTCAGCCAGATGACTGGTGGCGACGATGACGGCGCCATGCCCCCCAAGGGCGACTACAAGGATCTGCTGCTGGCGTTGCTCGACGCCACGAAGCCAATCATCGCGCGGGTGAACGGCCACGCGATGGGCGGCGGCCTCGGGCTGGTCGCGGCTTGCACCTTCGCGGTGGCGAGCAGCGAGGCCAAGCTCGGCACGCCGGAGATCAACGTCGGGCTCTTTCCCTACATGATCATGGCCGTGCTGGAGCGCGTCGTCTCGCGCCGTCGCCTCACGGAAATGTTTCTCTCGGGGGAGAGGTTGAGCGCCGACGCGGCGGCGGAGGTCGGTCTGATCAATCGCGCGGTCCCGCCCGATGAGCTGGATGCCGCGGTCGCCCACTACACGACGATGGTCGCGGGGAAGAGCCCGAAGACCATCGAGCTCGGCCTGCGCGCGATGCGCGACTCGGAGTCGCTGACGCTGGAGAACAAGCTGCCGCTCCTCAGCGAGCGACTGCTCGAGACGCTGGCGACCGAGGACGCCCAGGAAGGCTTGATGGCCTTCTTGCAGAAGCGCGCTCCGGAGTGGAAGGGCCGCTAGCTTGAGCAAGGACGACGCACGGGGAGACATGGGCGAGCCGAGCGGCTCGCTCATGCGGCAACGCGTCGCCGAGCTGCAAGCGCGCCGCGCGAGGGTGCGCGAGATGGGCGGTCCCGAGCGGGTCGCCAAGCAACACGCCCGGGGGAAGCTCACCGCGCGTGAGCGTATGGCGCTGTTCTTCGATGAGGGGGTGTGGTTCGAGGTCGGGTTGCACGGGCGCACCATGGGGGCCGCGGGCGACGCGGGGCTGGTGCCAGCGGACGGAGTGCTCACCGGCTTCGGCAAGGTAGAGGGCCGCATGGTGTGCGCCGCCGCCTACGACTTCACGGTGAAGGGCGGCAGCATCGGGCAGACCGGCGAGGAGAAGGTCACGAGGCTGCGCTCGATGTCCCTGAAGGGACGCTGGCCGATGGTGTGGTTCATCGACTCCGCTGGCGCGCGCATCGATCCCTCGCACTCCCATCCGGATACGCTCTCGCTGTTCGCCGGTTCCGGCCACCTGTTCCGCGAGCAGGTGATCATGAGCGGCGTCGTACCCCAGGTGGCGGCGATGGTCGGTCCTGGAGCCGCGGGCACGGCGTACATCCCGGGGCTCGCCGACTTCGTCCCGATGGTGAGAGACATCGGCTCGATGGCGCTCGCGGGGCCTCCGCTCGTGAAGGCCGTGACCGGGGAAGCGATCGACGAGCAGGCGCTGGGCGGTTCCAGGATGCACACCCAGGTGAGCGGCGTGGGCGACGCCGAGGTCGATGACGACCCTCAGTGCATCGAGCTCGTGCGGCGCTACCTGAGCTACTTCCCGTCTCACTGCGAGGAGCCGCCCCCGGTGCTGCCGGTGACCGACCCCGTTGAGCGCCGCGTGGAAACGTTGCTGGATGTGATCCCGGATAGTCCACGCCAGCCTTACGACATGTACGCGGTGATCGACGCCATCGTCGACCATGGGGAGCGCCTGGACCTGAAGGCGGCGTTCGGTCGCAGCCTGATCACCTGCCTGGCGCGCATCGGAGGGCGCCCGATCGGCATCGTCGCCAACCAACCGATGGAGCTCGGCGGCGTGCTCGAGAACGACGCGAGCGACAAGGGCGCCCATTTCATCCAGGTCTGTGACGCCTTCGGGATCCCGCTGGTGTTCCTGCAGGACACACCGGGCTTCATGGTGGGTAGCCGCGTCGAGCAAGCCGGGATCATCCGACACGGCGCCAAGATGCTCCACGCCATGAGCGCCGCCACGGTGCCGAAGCTCACGGTGGTGGTGCGCAAGGGCTACGGCGCCGGGTACTATGTGATGTGCGGCCGCGCATACGAGCCGGACCTGCTGCTGGCGTGGCCGGGCGCCGAGATCAGCGTGATGGGCGCCGAGGGTATGCTGGGAATTGCCGGGCGGAAATTGTTTGGTGGGGCGGAGCCCCCGCCTGACGTGAAGGCCCAGATCATCGAGCGCCTGCAGGCCAACATCGACGTCGATCGAGTCGCGGGCTGGGCGCTGGTGGACGACGTCATCGATCCCCGGGACACGCGGCTGGCGCTCGCCTGGGGCCTCGAGCTGACGGCGCACAAGCGCGTGGAGCGCCCCGCAAGGAAGCGCGGCGTTCTGCCGGTGTGAGCCGTTCGAACCTGCTGACGATCCGGCTCAGCGGCGCGGCAGACGGAAGGGCTTCTCGCCACCGCGGATGCGCACCGTGGCGGGTTGGTCCGCGACGATGCGACCCGTGAAGCCTTGCAGGCCAAACTGCGCGCCGTCGTCCTTGCTGTCGAAGCGGGCGCGGATCAGGTAGAGGCCGGGGCGATCGAAGGTGCCGCGTGGGCAGAGCTCCACCAGTCGGCTAACGACGCTGATGCTGCGGCCGGGGCGCAGGGTCGTGAAGGCTTGTGCCTCGGGGAAACGTGTTCTCGGCTCGGGGGTGCAGCTCTTCAGCCCATCGGGGCCCATCACCTCGAAGCTCAACAGCTCTCGCCGGAAGTACACGACGAGCTTGCGGTCCTTGCTGGGGTTCTTGAGCTTGACCTTGACCGTCGCCAGGCGCTCGGCCGCCGCGTCGGAGCCGGTCTGCATGCTGAGCACCGGCTCTGGCGCGTCCCAGTCGCTCTGCTCGGGCTTGTCGGCGTCGTCGTCGAGGGCGTCCTTGGACCAACCGGCGTAGGCGCTGCGCAAGCCGAGTGGAGCGCCTTCGACGAGCTTGAGGTGGGTGTCCTTTCTGGGCACATCATCCCGCTTCGCGTGATGCTTGCGCTTGCTGCGCCTCGATCGCTCCGGGGGGGTGACCGCGAACGGCGTGTCGAGGAGCTCTGTCTGGACGCGCTTGCCGTGGTGCCAGGACGTCTTGAACTGCCTGGGCCAGCCGAAGCGGGGGTAGACGATAGCGCCGGCGACCAGATCAGTCTGCCCGCCGGCGGCAAAGCAATACAGACGCGGGTCGAAGCGCTGCCCGAAGCGCTCGCCAGGGCGCAGCATCAAGCTGAAGTCCTTGTCTGCGTGCTTCGGGAATAATTCCGTGGGGAGACGGCAGGTGCGACGCTTCTTCTTGCCTGGTACCTGCACCTCGAACCAGAGCAACCGGGGGTCAGCGGCGACGCGCACCGGACGTTCACCGGCGTTCTGGATCTCGTAGCTCCAAGGCAGGCCCGGGCCGTGCTGCTTGATCGTCAGCTCGACCTCGGAGGGGGCAGCGGTGACCGCTTCGGGCTCCGGCTCGGGCTCGGCATCGCTCGCGGAGGCCTTGGGGTCGCCTTCGTCGACGATCTTGGTCGGTGGTTCGACGGGCTTCTTCAGCGGTTTCTTGGGGACCGCGGCGGCGTCGGTCGCCAACAGAGCCGCGCCGACCAGGCAGCCAAGCACCAGGGATCTCATGCCCTGGACGCTACAATGAGATGGCGCGCCAGGCCACGGTCGCCAAACCCGTTGCCAAGTTGGCGAGCTGGAGGGGAGTCGCTAGGCTCCCGCCGCGATGACCGAAACTGCTGCGCCGCTCGTCCTTCGCGGCCTGTACGCGATCCTCGATCTCGATGCGCTGGGCGGTGCAGGGCTCGAGCCTGTGCCTTGCGCGCGCGCGTTGCTCGAGGCGCGTCCCTGTGCCCTCCAGCTGCGAGCCAAGCAAGCCCACGCGCGCGAGGCCCTGGCGCTCCTGGAGGCGCTTCTGCCCTTGTGTCGAGCGGCGGAGGTCCCGCTCTTCATGAACGATCGCCCCGATCTGGCGCTGCTCGCCGGGGTCGACGGTGTACACCTGGGTCAGGACGACTTGCCCCTCGCGGAGTTCCGGCGCTTGTTGCAGTCGACCGGGAAACGGCTGTGGGTGGGGATCTCCACTCACGACGTCGCTCAGCTCCGCGAGGTGCTGGACCAGCGTCCGGACTACGTCGCCTTTGGTCCCGTCTTTCCCACGCGTTCCAAGCAGAACCCCGATGCGGTGGTCGGACTCGACCAGCTCGCGGAGGTGCACGCGCTGACCTCGGCCGCAGGGATCCCTCTGGTGGGCATCGGTGGTATCACCAGGGAGCGCGCGTCCGCCGTATCTTGCCGCGCGGAATCAGGTGCGGTGATCGGTGATCTGCTCGCCGGGGGCGGGGGTGAGATCGCGGCGCGCGCCAGCGAGCTGCAGCGTTTGCTCTCTGCTTGAGCTGCTCGAGAGACTAGCCTCGGCGCAGCGTCGCGATCAGGCTCTCCACCGTCAGCGCCGGAGAGGCGTTCTGCTCCAGCGCAGCCATCGACTCCGTCACCGCGGCGTAGCGCCGGGCGGCCTTCTCTGCGGCGGCTGGATCCTTCGAGACAACGACCCGTGCCCGCTCCGCCAGGCTGTGCCCCAGGAAGGCGAGCTCCTGGCGGAGCTCCCGCCGGTCCTTGTTGCGCAGATCCAAGCCCGAGATGGCAGCCCCGAGGTCGGGCGCCTGGAGCGCGCGCTTGATGTTCTCCACGAACTCGGCGCGCCGCTCGGAGAGCTCGACGTCGGAGAGATCCAGGGCCCGAGATGCGCTGCCGCCGGCGAAGCGAGCCACTCCCGCGTCGACTCCCCTTGCCTCGAGGATACGCGCGATGACGCTGTCCGGCAGCGGCCCGAAGCGCACCGCGAGAGTGCGGGAGCGGATGGTGTCCAGCATGCGCCCTGGGCTGTCGGTGAGCAGGATGAAATGGGTCGCTGGGGGCGGTTCCTCGAGGGTCTTCAGCAGCGCATTGGCCGCTTGCAGGGTGAGCTCGTGCGCATCCCGTATGATGAACACCAGGGCCTGCCCCTCGTGGGGAGAGAAGCCGGCGCGACTCAGCACGACTTCGCGGATCTGTTGCACGCTGATGCCGTTGCTCTCGGATTTTCCCAGAGTCTTCGAGTACAGGCCGCGCGCGACCAGGATCACGTCCGGGTGGAGTGGGACGATCGGCTCCTCGGCGCTGAAGCTCGACGCTCGCCTGCACGCCGAGCAGCTGCCGCAGGCGAGACGTCGTGGGGTCGGCTGGCTGCAAACCAGGGCCTGCGCCAGCGCGAACGCGGCCCGCTCCTTGCCGACGCCGTCCGGTCCCTCGAAGCGATAGGCGTGGTGCACCTGACCACGCTCGAGCGCGAGGGTGAGAATCCGCGCGGCAACAGGCTGGCCCAGCAGACCCTCGAAGCTCACTCGCCCCCTGCCCAGGAGAGACCGCCAGACTCGATCACGCCGGGCCAACCATCGACGTAGCGCGAAGGCTCGCCAGGGCCCGACACGTCGACCCAGAAGGGATGCCCGCTGCCGAACGGACGCACGTCGACGTGCACGAAGTTGTGGTGTGGGTAGTAGCCGCACCCCACGTCTCTCAGCTTGTGGCAGTACTTGAACAGGTCCTCGTTGGGCACTCCGCTCATGAACAGGTCGAGCGCACGCCCCTTGCGATGGTAGCTGCTGTGCGCGTCCCTGCGGTATCCGCTGATCAGGTAGATTGGGTGGCCGGGGTAGGCGAGGGCGAGCTTGTTCAGGAGCCAGAGCACCCGTGGGTGCAGCAGCTTCACGCCCTTGAGCCACTCGTCATGCTTCACTGCCTCAGCGTCGGGTTCGACGGGTAGCGGGAGCTCGGGTCGGTCGACTCCCGGCGGTCGCGCCATCACGCTCAGGCGGTCCAGGGCCTCGGGGGCCACCGAGCCGTCGCACTCGAGGAGCAGGAAGCGGTCGGTCTCGGCGCCGTAGCGGCCAACGGTCACCTCCCGGGGCGTGGGCTCCCAGGGCGCGCAGGGCTTTCTGAGCGGCGCGAACGAGAACGGCTCGAGTGGAGCCGGCGGCGCCTGCAGCGCCCAGGTCGGGAGCAGCTGTGGGCCGCGCCAGCGTGCGTTCAGCTGGTCAGCCAGCGAGTCGAGCGCGGGCGGCGCCTGAGGGTCATCGAGCCAGGCGGGTAGATCGTCGCTCCGGGCTTCGGATTCCGTGGGGAGAATACTCGGGAAATAGAGATCGAGCTGCTGCCTCGGCTCCTGCTGACCATCGAGCCAGACCAGGTGCAGATCGCTCTTGATGGCGCGCTGACCGAAGCGACCGTGCCAGTACTCGTCCGCGGGGTGACGGCGCTCCACCGCTGGGTTGACGAAGCGCTGCAAGAGCGGCGCCTCGGACCACGTCGGCAGTCGATAGCTCTGACCCTCCCCCACCAACCAAGACGTGGAGTTGAGCGGCCCCAGATCTCGCTTGGGCATGCTCGGCCCGCGCAATGGCGGCACCTGGGGGCCGGCGCTCGCCGCGCTCGACGTGCCGAGGCCGACCGCCAGCGTGAGCAGCCCGAGGAGCTGCCGACCGCTGGAGGTTACCGCACGCCTGTTCACCGACGAAACATGCGCCAGCCCCACCAGGGTCGTCAACTCCAGGCACGCCTTGCGGAATCGAATCGAGCGCTGCTTCCCTGAGCTTGGGCTCGCTCCGAGCGTCACGAGGCCACGGCGCCGGAGCGAGCGTGGTAGCGTCCATCGGATGCGTTCGTGGTCTTTGCTCGCCGTCCTGATGGCTGC
>JAGQIY010001280.1 GCA_020430865.1 Myxococcales bacterium | reverse complement strand
CCGTGGCTGGGATGGCCCTTGAGATGGGCCTCGACCAGGTGATCGGCGACGATCGCTGCCTCGTCCTGCGAGCTACCTGCTGCTTGAAGAATGGCGCTTGCGACTGTGCGCAGCCGCTCGTGGTCGATACGCATGAGATGGTCCGAAGAATTACTCGAGTCGGGAATTCGGGGCAGACGTGCGCGCTAAACTGATGTTGCAAGATTGCACGGTCGCGCGCATTGCCGCCACACCACGGGCGAAACTAGCGCGAGGCTCGCCGCGGGTCAATTGTGACAGAGCGCCGTCCGCAGTCGCTCGCTACACCATCGATGACAGTCGATACTATCAACCGTGCTTGGCGGACGGCGGATGGTAAGCCCTCGAAGAACCAGCGCCGGGCCCGGCCGACGACTCACTCCACCGTCACGCTCTTGGCAAGGTTTCGCGGCCGGTCAACGTCGCAGCCGCGGGCCAACGCCGCGTGATAGGCGAGAAGCTGCAAAGGGATCGCCATGAGAACGGGATCGAGGAGCGGGTGCAGTCGGGGCACCACGATATGCGATTCGACCGCAACCGGCAGTGGCACCTCGTGCCCCACCACCAGCAGGCGTCCGTCTCGTGCGCGAACCTGCTCGAGCGTGGCGAGGTTCTTCCCCAACAGGTCGTCATCGGGCACGAGCGCGACGATAGGCACCTGCGAGGTGATCAACGCGAGCGGCCCGTGTTTGAGCTCCGATGCGGCGCAAGCCTCGGCATGGATGTAGCTCACCTCCTTGAGCTTGAGCGCCCCCTCCATGGCGAGTGGATAACCAAAGCCCCGTCCCACGAAACAGGCATTCTCGTAGCCCGCCAGGTAGCGGGCTGACTCGGCAATCGCCTCGGCCTGCTCGAGCACCGCCGAGATTGTGTCCGGCAGCTCGTCGAGGGCGGCGATCAAGCGCTCCCCATCGGCAGGGGACGCGTCCCGCATCCGTGCGAGGTGTAGCGCGAGCAACGCAAATACCACGAGGGTCGCGGTGAATGTCTTGGTCGACACCACCGCCACCTCCGGCCCGGCATGCAGGTACACACCGCCCTGGCACGCCCGTGCGATGCTGCTCCCGACCACGTTGACGACGCCGAGCACGGTTCCACCCTTGCGGGTTATCTCTTGCACCGCCATCAAGGTGTCGGCTGTCTCACCCGACTGACTCACCGCGAAATAGAGGGTGTCGTCCTCGATGATCGGATTGCGGTAGCGGAACTCGGCCGCTGGCTCGGCCTCGCAGGGGATCCGTGCGAGAGACTCGATCATGCGAGCACCGAGACTGCCAGCGAAGCAGGCCGATCCGCAGCCCAGCACCTTGATCCGGCGAAAGCTCTTGAGCGCGCGAGGGTCGAGATTCAGGCCCCCGAGGTGTGCGGTCTGGAAGCGGCGGTCCAAGCGCCCGCTCATTGTCCGGGTGACCACTTCGGGCTGCTCCTCGATTTCCTTGCGCGTGTGGTGAGCGTACCCGCCCAGATCCAGCTCGGAGACGTCGAGCACCAGCT
>JAGQIY010000139.1 GCA_020430865.1 Myxococcales bacterium | reverse complement strand
GAGCACGCGGCGGCTGCTTCCGTGCGCCTGCACACCGGCGCCAGGATCGAGGGGCTACGCTTCCTCGACGACTCCGCGCCGGCAGGCTGGCAGCTCGACCTCGCGGATGGTCGCCAGGTCAGCGCGGACCAGGTGCTGCTCGCCTGTGCGCCGAACGTCGCCAGGCGACTGCTCGAGAGGTCGCCACACCCCATCACCAGAGCGGCGCGAGCGCGTCTGAGCGCACCGCGAGCCGCGAGCTACGCCGCCTGCCTCCAGGTTGCCCTGGATCCCAGTACCTCGGGGCGGTTCGACTTCATCCTTGGCCTCGACCGGCCAGACTACCTCTCGGTCTTCTCCCTGGTCGCCGACGTGGCGCCTCACGGCTCCGAGGTGATCCACGTCATGCGCTACCTAGACCAGTCCGAGGCGACGGCTGACACTCGCGCCGAGCTGGAGGCCTTGCTCGACGCCGCGCGGCCGAACTGGCGACGGCGAGTCTGCGAGGCGAGCTATCAGCCCCGCCTCTGCGTGACCCACTGGGTCGAGACGGTACGACACCCACGTCCAGACTGCGTGCTCGCCCCCGGGCTGTTCGCCGCAGGAGACTGGATCGCGGGGCATGGTGTGCTGGCGGACGCGGCCGTGGGGTCTGCGCTGGAGGTTTCGCAGCGCATCCTGGGGCAACGCGCGGAGGCAGCCCCGCGCAATGCGCACCTGTTCGCCACGGCCGGAGCGGTGGGTGAGCTATGGTCTTGAGCGTGCAGCGCGATGCGGCCCCTGAGTTCGAAGCGAGTCGGCGCTTTCTGTGGGCGATTTGCTATCGCATGACGGGCAGCGCCGCAGACGCCGACGATCTCGTCCAGGAGACCTTCGCCCGAGCCTTGGAGCATCCGCCGCCAGACCCCAGCACACCCTGGCGTCCGTGGCTCACTCGCATCGCCGTGAACCTCGCACGAGACGCGCTGCGAAGGCGCAAGGTTCGCGGCTACCCTGGGCAGTGGCTACCCGAGCCCGTGGAACTCGACGGCGGAATGCTCGATGCCGTCAAGGCGCACGACGACGCCGAGCAACGCTACAGCACCTTCGAGAGCCTCTCCTACGCCTTCCTCGTGGCGCTCGAGGAGCTCACACCGACTCAGCGGGCGGTCCTGCTGCTTCGTGATGCCCTCGACTATTCCGTGCGGGAAACAGCCGAGGCGCTCGAGATCTCGGAACCGAACGTCAAGACGACGCTCCACCGCGCCCGCGCCACGATGGCGAACTACGATGAGACGCGGCTGCCGGTCTCGACGGAGCTGAGCGCTCGGGTGTCCCGGGTGCTGTACGAGATCCTGGGGGCAATGGCATCGGGCGACGTGGCCACGTTCGAGTCGCTCCTCGCGACGGACATCGTCGCGATCAGCGACGGCGGGGGACAGGCGTTCGCCGCGAAGAAGCCCGTTGTCGGGGCCCAGAAGATCGCTCGCATGTACGCGAAGCTCGCCACCGCCGCCTCGGAGGAGGGCAGGCTGGAGGTCCGCGAGCTGAACGGGTTGCCTGCCCTGGTCGTCGAGGATCCGGCCGTCAAGCCTCCCGCCGCCCACCGCTCCGTGCTGCGCATCGAACTGAACGGCCAAGGCAAGGTGAGCCGCATCTACAGCGTGCTGAATCCGGACAAGCTGCGGCGGCTGTTTTCTGGCGCAAGGTGCTGAGGGTTCCCGCGCTCGACGCCAGGTCGACGGGCGCCCGACGGCCCTCTCACCCCGCGGTCGGCTGGACGTGCACTCTTCCAGACGACGTGTTAGCACGGGCGGTTCGTGAGCGGCGTCCACACCATCGACTGGATCGTATTCGTAGTCAGCGTGCTGGGCATGATGGGCCTGGACCTGCTGGTGTTCGGCCGCCACTCGCACCACGTATCCTTCCGCGAGTCCGCGATTCGCAGCGTCGCCTGGATTGGAGCGTCGCTGGCGTTCAACGCCTTCATCTACGTGCGTCACGGCAGCGAGATGGCGGTGCCGTTCTTCCTGGCGTACGTGGTGGAGAAATCGCTGTCCGTAGACAACCTCTTCGTTTTCCTCGCGGTATTCAGCTACTTCAAGGTCCCGGACGAGCACCAGCAACGTGTGCTGTTCTGGGGCGTGTTCGGCGCGGTCGTCATGCGCGCCATCTTCATCCTGCTGGGCGCTGCCCTGCTGACCCGCTTCAGCTGGATGATGTACTTCTTCGGCGGCTTCCTGATCTACACCGGGGTGAAGCTGGCGGTGTCGGGGGAAGACGACGACATCGATCCGGCGAATAGCCCAGCGCTACGCTTCGCGAAGCGCTTCCTGCGCACCACCCCCAAGCTCGATGGCGAGCGCTTCTTCACGGTGAAGGACGGCGTTCGCTACGCGACGCCGCTCTTCCTGGTGCTGATCGTGATCGAGTTCACCGATCTGCTCTTCGCGGTGGACTCCGTCCCCGCGGTGCTCGCGATCTCCGACGACCTGTTCATCGTCTACGCCTCGAACATCTTCGCGATCATGGGCCTGCGCTCCCTCTACTTCATGCTCTCGGGCATGATGGGGCGCTTCCACTACCTCTCCTACGGGCTGGCCGGCGTGCTGACGTTCATAGGCGTGAAGATGGTCGCGCACAGCTGGATCCACATCGGAAACTGGGTGTCGCTGGGTGTGATTGGTGGCTTGCTCAGCGTAAGTGTGATTGCGTCCTTGCTGCGCAAACCGGGGCACGCCTCGGACGCGGGGGACGCCCTGACTCCGCAGGATCAAGCGACCAAGGAGTAACCGGCGGTCGGCGGTCGCCGGGGCTTGCCTCGAAGCGAGGTCGCTGCTCTGCTCTGGGCCCGTCGGGTGCCGGAGTCTCCGGGGGCACCATCCGACGTATCTCGGAGATCCGCATGTCCGTATTCGACCGCCGCTCGAGCGGCGTCCTGTGCCACCCGACCAGCCTCCATCACCTGGGACGAGGCAACGCTCACTCGTTCGGGGGCGACCTGGGCCCCAGCTCGCGCTCCTTCGTCGACTGGCTGTCTCGCGCCGGACAGAGCTGGTGGCAGATGCTACCAATAGTTCCGCCCGGCAATGAGATGTCGCCCTACGACAGCGCGTCAGCCTTCGCTGGCAGCCCCGCGCTGTTGTCCATCGACGACCTGAGGCGCTCCAGGCTGCTGACGCCGAGAGACCTGACCGCCGCCGGGCCCCGCGGCCAGCTGAGACAACGGCTCCTGCGCCAGGCCTACTCGCGCTTCCTCCAGCGCGGCGACGGCGCCAGAGCGCTGGGGCGCTTTCGCCGTCGACACGCCGCCTGGCTCCCCGACTTCGCGCTCTTCACCGCGCTCAAGGCGGAGCTACGCGGCGTGGTCTGGTGGGAGTGGCCCCGCGCGCTCAGGGAGCGTGACCCCGACGCGATGCGTGCCGCGCGGCGACGCCTGGCTCCCGAGATCGACTATCAGTGCTTCCTTCAGCTGTGTTTCGACGAGCAACTCTCCGCGCTCAAAGGCTACGCCGAGGAGCGCGGAGTACGGCTGATGGGCGACGTCCCGATGTACGTCGCGCGCGACAGCGCCGAGGTCTGGCAACATCCAGAGTTGTTCAAGCTGGACGCCCGAGGGCGTCCACGCCTCGTGGCGGGCGTACCAGCGGACGCGTTCAACCCCGAGGGTCAGCTATGGGGTAACCCAGTCTACGACTGGAGGCGCCACCGTGCGACAGGCTTCGACTGGTGGTTGAGCCGTCTGGGACGTTGCCTCGACTACTTCCACGCCGTGCGCCTGGATCACTTCATCGGTCTCTCTCGTTGCTGGGAGGTCCCCTTGGCGTCGACTTCGGCGCTCACCGGCCGTTTCCGCCAGGTACCAGGACGTGAGCTACTGAGCGCTGCGGAGGCCCACTTCGAGGTGCCCTCCGGTGGGCTACCGTTCGTCGCGGAAGATCTCGGGCTCCTGACCCCAGAGGTGGAGCGTCTGCGCGACGACTTCGGCCTGCTTGGCATGCGCGTGCTGCAGTTCGGCTTTGGCGACGACAAGCAGCACCTCCCCCACCTCTACCCCGAGCGCTCGGTGGCGGTGACCGGAACCCACGACACCAACACGCTGCTCGGTTGGTGCGCCGATCTGGAGACGACGCGAACACCAGCCGCCGCCCTCGAGCGACGGAAGTTCACGCTCTACCTCGGCGAGGCGAAGCCGACCAGCGCCCACCACGCGCTGCTCAGAGCGTGTCTGGGCTCCGTCAGTCGGCTGTCGATACTGCCGCTACAGGACATCCTGGGTTTGGGGGTGAGAGCACGCATGAACGTGCCCGGAACCAGCGAAGGCAACTGGGGCTGGCGCTTGACCCGCGGCGCGCTCAAGGACTCCGATGCAGCATGGCTCGCGGAAACCTGCGCCGCCTACGACAGGTAGGCACATGCACGAGGCTCCTCCCCCCCGATCCCGTCACCTGACCCTGCTATCCGCCAGGCACTTCCGTTTCCTCGCGGCAACATTCTATTCAGGATCTGGGCGCCTCGGGCGCCTCGCGTCGAGCGGACCGAGCTGGCAAGATGTCAAAAACACCCTACCAATCAACAACCACCTTGCTCTGACAACTTCCCTGAGACTGGGATCTGAACTCATGCGCCGGGTGGTCAGTGGCCGACGACGCGAGGAAGAGCAATTATACCTTTTGCCCGCCTGGACACCGCAGCAGCAGGCTTCAGAACTGCAGTCCTGCGTTTGACGGAGTCGAGACGACGGCACGCCTGTTTCCGCGCGTGTAGCCAGCGCAGCGTCGCCACCCATTGGGAGGGGCAACCGCCACCAGCCCTCGGCGAAGCTGAACCGACGCAGCCTTCGCGACCGGCTCATTGGCCGCCGGGTCAATCATGAGTCAGCGAGCGACGCGAACCTCTTCATCGCATACCAGACCGGAGGCGTAGTTCAGAACGGTCTCGATCTACTCGGAGTCGAGGGACCGAGTGCGTTCGCAGTGGTCGAAGCGCGAAATAGTCGATGATCCAGAGTCGCCAAATAGGCATTACGCCGGAAGAGGCAATGCGGGGGAAGAAGCAATGCGGCGGAAAGGGCAATGCGGCGCGACGACTCGAGCGCGGTGCAATGACTCTCGCGCGGCGCGGAGAACGCCCAGGCTCGACATCGAACTTCCAGAGTCTCGGCTCTCTTGCGCGCCGGGATGCGCTTCGCAGGCAGCGAAACGGGACTCCCTCCGACTCATTCGAGTTGACACGCGGATACGGCGATTGCGAGAGTGCGTTCAATGGCTGACACGAATGACATGATCCGGGCTCGAGTCGAAGCGTTCGTCGCGGATCTCACTGATTTGATTCATCAGGCAATCCTGGAGAACGTACAGACCGCACTCGATCAGGCGATCCCCGCTGCCCCCCGTCGCCCTGGTCGCCCCAAGGGCGCCAGCAAGACGAGCCCACCGGCCAAGCGCACGAGGAAGCGTGGAGGCAAGCGCACAGCGGCCGAACTCAGCGAGATGGCGGACACGCTCGTCGCCTTCGTCGCCGACAACCCGGGGTCGAGCATCGAGGAGATCGGCCGGGGCATCGGCATCCCTACCAAGGAGCTCGCGCTCCCGGTGAAGAAGCTCCTCGCAGAGGGGCGCTTGAAGAAGAAGGGCCAGAAGCGGGCCACCCGGTACAGCGCAGGTCGGCGCTAGTCCGTCACTGCCGCTCGGGTTGAAGCGCGTCGTGCGAGCCTCGCTCAGGTTCGCACAGCGCGCTTTTTCGATCGCGCCTGCTCGGCCGCGCTCACGCCCGCCGCGCTCAGGGCTTGCGCTTGCGAGGCGGAGGAGGTGGGCGCTTCTTGGACGAAGGCGAGAGCTTCACGCCCGGTGACTTGGGCTTCGCGGGTCGAGGCGAACCCGGTTTGTTGCCCGCTGACGGTGGCGCATTACCTGGAGGAAATGGAGGCGGCGGAACCGAAGAATCCCGCACCAGCTCCAGCGTCGGCTTCTTGCTCTTGGACACCAGGGGCAACGGAGGCACGGTCTGTGGTCGGCGGTTCGGTCCGGGGCTTGGCGCGCTCGAAGGACGCAAGTAGGCCGAGAGCGCGTTGCGCAGAGCCCTGGCGGAGGGAGGACGATCAGCGGGATCCTTCTCCAGTGTCTTCTTCACCAGCTCTTCGAGACCGACGGGCAGGTCCGTCGCGTAGCGGGCCACCGACTCTGGTTGACGAGTCAGGACATCAGCCAGAATGAGCGACGGCATCTTGCCGTCGAACGGCGGTCGACCCGCGAGCAACTCGTAGAGTATGGCTCCGGCCGCATAGATGTCCGCGCGGTGATCCACGTGGTCTCCCGCTGCTTGCTCGGGCGCCATGTAGTGCGGCGTTCCGAATACGTCCTGTTCTTCAGGGTCCTGACCGTCTGGGTGGACGCCCTTGGCGATGCCGAAATCGAGCACCTTGGCGTGGGGCTGGTCCGGCGCCGGGTGAAGCACCATCACGTTCGCGGGTTTCAGATCGCGGTGCACGATGCCCAGGGCGTGAGCAGCCTCGAGCGCGGTGCAGACCTGCATCATCAACTCACAGGCGTAGGCTGCGCCGACGGCCCCTCGCCCCTCGATGATGTGGCTCAGCGTCTCGCCTTCGCACAACTCCATCACCATGAAGGGGGTGGCGTCCGGTGTCTCTCCGAGGTCGAAGACGTCCACGACGTGGGCGTTGGCGATGCGAGCCGACGCTCGTGCTTCCGCCAAGAAGCGCGCACGGATCTCCTCGTGCCCTGCCAGGTGAGAGTGCAGGATCTTCAGCGCGACTCGCTTACCGACGAGCGTGTTCTCGGCCTCCCACACGCTCCCCGCGGAACCGGTGCCGAGCAGTCGGAGGAGGCGGTACTTGTCCGTCAGCAACGCGTCGACGGACCAGCTCACTCTCCCCCCTCTCTCCCCGACCCTTCGCGGGGCTGCACATCGCCCTCGCGAGCAGGCTCCGCGGAGCGGGCGGTCTCGGTCGCCGTGACCTGGGCGGTCGGCATGATCAGCATGGTCTGGATCGAGACGTGGGCGGGTCGGGTCACTGCGAAGTACACCGCGTCGGCAACGTCCTGCGCACCCAGGGGTTGGACCCCGCGATACACCTCACTCGCGCGCTCCGTATCCCCATGAAAACGCACCTCGGAGAACTCCGTCTCGACCATGCCCGGCTGGATCACGAGCTGACGCAAGCCAGTGCCGATCAGCTCTCGGCGGAGAGCAAAGCTGAACGCGTCCACCGCGGCCTTCGTCGCGCAATAGGCGGCGCCCTTTGGATACGGCTGCACACCCGCGACGGAGCTGATCTGTACCAGATCGCCGCTCCCCCGTTCGAGCATCGAGGGCAGGAACGCGCGCGTCATGCGCATCAAGCCCATCACGTTGGCTTCGAGCATCTCGCGCCAGTCCGCTTCGTCTGCGTCAACCACGCTCGCCAGGCCGCGAGCGAGGCCCGCGTTGTTGACCAGGATGTGTGGCGCTCCGCAGTTCCCCAGGGCGTCCTGGACGAAGCGCGCTGAGCTCGCCGGATCGCTGACATCCAACGCGAGCGGTATCACGCGCTCTCCCAGCTCACTGGCGAGGGCTTCGAGGCGTGATGTACGACGCGCGCCCACCACCAGGGTCGCCCCTCCGCGCCATAGAGCGTGGCTGACGGCAAGCCCAATCCCCGCAGAAGCTCCGGTGATTACAGCAACTTTGCCAGTGAGTGGTGCGGCAAGGGACATGGGACTCGCGGGCGCCGCCGGGCCGGCAGACGTGAGAGATGCCTAGCACGACGAGCCGGTGTAGCTCCACCAGGATACACGGGTCATGCGAGCACGGCGTTTCGGGCGCGTCGTGGGTTGAGCTAGACTTCGCTCACGTGCCCGCGCAATCGGGTGTGGCTTGACGTTGTGCACTCGGCGCGCGCGGGCGGTGGAAGCCCCTCGAGGCGCCAATGATGGGGCTTGATCATGAAAGCAAATGCCGGCAGCTATTCTCTCCTTGGCGGAGCCTGCATCCTAGCGTTGCTCGTAGCTCATGGCTGCAGCGGTGCCGACGCAAACCCCGGCACGAACATCGGTAAGAACGACGCGGGCGGGGGTCGCGACGGTTCGCCAGCAGACAGCGGATTCATCGACGCAAACATCGATCCGGATCCGAAGTGCCTCGATCCAGAAGACAGCGACGGCGACACCATCGCCGATGACATCGAGGGCGAAGGAGACACGGACGGCGACGGCACGCCGGACAAGCTCGATCTCGACAGCGACGACGATGGGATCCCCGACGAAGAGGAAGCCGTCAACCCAGATTTGCCAGCCGGAAAAGGGGGGCAGCGCACGGATCCTTGCTCACCCGTGGCCAACTCTGACGACGACGAGGACGGCTACGACTTCCAGGACAACGACTCTGACGGTGACGGAGTGCCCGACGACGACGAGGTCACGGGCTGCGCCACGAACTGTCGAGTGCACGGAGACTGCGATGAGGACGACGTCATCGACCTGGTCGAGAGTGCAGCAGGTAGCGACCCTTGCGACGCCAGCAGCCTCCCGACCGACGCATCGCTCTACTTCATCGTGCCCTACAACGGCGGCCCAAAGACACAGAGGTTCAGCTTTTCCACGGGGATCAAAGACGCTGATATCTACTTCATGGTGGACACCACCAAGAGCATGCAGCCGGCGATCGACAACGTGAAGGCATCGCTGGACACCAAGATCATTCCCACCATTCTCAACGGCAACGCCGCCGCGAAACCACCGATCCCGGCGATACCTGGTGCCTACGTCGGCGCAGGCGCGTTCGAAGACGTTCCCTGGAACCCTTACGGCAACACGGGCGATCAGCCGTTCCAGAATCGTTTCTGCATCGGTGGAACCGGGACCACTTGCGATGGCGGCTCCTTCGTGGACGGCAGCATCAGCGCGCCAGTAGACAACGCGGGTTCGTTCGTGGCGCCGGACAACGTGCGCTCGGTGATCGACAGCCTGAGCGCGGACGGTGGTCTCGACGGACCGGAGGCAGCAACTCAAGCGCTCTTCATGGCGGTCGACTCTTCGCCGATCGCCTTCACCGGGGGTGGTGTCTGGAGCCCCACGGCCGCCAACTGCGACCCTGGATTGCTCGGTCGAGTGTGCTTCCGCCCAGGCAAGCTGCCGATCTTCGTCCTGATCAGCGACGCGCAGTTCCACAACGGTCCCGTCGCCACCAACGACTACGATTCCCAGATCGCTGGAGGAGCGAAGAGCTACGCAGAGGTCGTTTCCGCGATGAATGCGATCGGGGCCAAGATCGTCGGCGTGCCAGTGCAAACAGGCGGAGGTGGCTCGGCTGCGGGCACCCGAACCGACATGGTGGATCTGGCGCAGAAGACGGGCAGCCTCTACTTCGACCCGTCGTTCGGCGGCCGCGAGGAACCCCTGGTCAACGACCCGACGCCCAACGGCAGCGTCGCGGATGAGGTGGTGAGACTGATCGGCCTGCTTGCAGGACAAGGGCTCAACAACGTCACCACCAGGACGAACAGCTACGATTGCCCCGGCAACGTCGACTGCGATGGCAACGGGACGCCGGACCCCGAGTTCCACAATGTGATCGACAAGGACACGAGCCAGCCCTTCGACGCCACGAAGCTGATCGAGAGCGTGACGCCCGTCGCGAGCATGGACTCCCCGCTGCCGTACTCGACCATCGACGCGACGACCTTCTACGGCGTCCGTGGCGACAAGACCGTGGAGTTCGAGGTCACGGCAGAGAACCAGGCCATCAAGCCCGAGGTGCTGACCGTGCTCAGAGCGATCTTGCGAGTGCAAACGCCGGGCGGACAGGCCCTGGGAGGTCCAGATGGTATCAAGGTGATCTACCTCGTCGTTCCGCGCTATGTGCAGCGCGTGAACTAGCGGTCTGGCTGCCTGAGACTCGTCTCCCGGCGTCACGGATCGAGACACGATTGGTCCCAATCTCCTGAGCTTCTATGCTCTCATGCGTCGTGATCTGGGTTCGAGGCCGCATCGCGCCAGCCGTTGGGGCTGGGCTAGACCGCTCGACGAACCTGCGGGCGCTGGTCATCGCCTGCCTCGTTGGCGCGTCGGTGACCGCCTGGGGTGCGCGGGTCGACGCTCAGACCCCCGACGCGGACGCGCCCTCGACCTGGGGCTCGGGCAAGCCGCCGCCGCCGCCCAGCGACGACGGGGAAGCGGGAGAAGCCGAGGACGAAGAGCTCGAGGACACCGAGCCGCTACCCCCTAGCGGGCTGGTGCGTCCAGCGGAGCCCACCAGCGACGTCTCGGACCAGGCACTGCGCTACACGCTGGAGGCAGTCGAGATCCGGGGCAACACCCGCACCCGGGACCGCGTCGTACTGAGGTACGTGCCGTTCCACGTCGGTGACGTGCTGGACGTCGAGGATCCAGCCATCGAGCTGACCCGCTACCGGCTGCTGGGCACGGGCTTCTTTCGCGACATCCAATTTTCCCTAAGGAAAGGTAGCGCGGGGGGCAAGGTCATCCTGGTGATCGAGGTCGTGGAGCGCAACACGTTCGTCGTCAACGACCTGTGGATGGGGCTGTCGAAGGACGCGGACAACGACGGCACACCGAAGCCCCTCACCCCCTACGCGGGCCTCGACGCTGCCGAGACGAACCTCGCGGGTACTGGGATCCTGCTCGGCGGTGCGGTGGGACTGGCGAGCAGTCAACTCGCGCTGCGGGTCCGCTTCCTGGACCCGGCGTTCCTGGGCTCGACCTGGATGACCGGGGGGGAGCTGCTCTTCAACGACGCTCGCGACTTCTTCGGGAACTCCGACGTCCGCTACGTCGCCCCAGCGCAGGACACCGAGCGAGTCACCGAGCATGCCACGGTCCAGTACAAACGCTTCGGCGGCGCGCTGGGCGTTGGGCGCGACCTGTCGATCTCGACTCAGCTCTGGCTGCACTATCGTCTCGAGTCCATCGACGCGACGCCCCCGGACGCGGCGTCGCACATTCGCGGTGAGACCCGCGAGCCGATCGACTTCGACATCATTCGTGGTCGTAGCGTGCTCTCCACGCTGCGCGCATCACTGGAGCACGACACGCGGGATCAACCGGTTCTCCCGTCCCATGGCTGGTTCCTCCAGGCAATGACGGAGGTCAGCCTGGCTCCGGCGGGTAGCGACTACCCCTACGAACGCTTCGAGCTCAAGCTGAGCAAGTGGTGGGAGCTGCCTTGGGATCACGTGATCTCGGTGTCGCTGTTCGGTGGTGCCATCAGCGGCGACGCCCCCTTCTTCGAGCAGTACTACGTAGGCGACTTCAGCGACTTCTTGCCGGCGCGGGTGCTGGGTCTGAATTTCGATCGCCGACCACCACCAAACCTGCTGGGTACCGCGATCCAGGAAGTGCGGTACGGGCGCTACGCCGGTCGCATTGGCTCGGAGTATCGTATCCCCTTGTACCGTGGCTCGCGCTCCGTCTACGGCATCGACTTCTTCGCGAGCGCTGGCATCTACGCGGTGGCGAACCCCGTCGACTTCGATCGCCCCGCCTCCGGCTACTCGGGTCTCGCGCGGGCACCGATCGACATCACCGGGAACCTGGGTTTCCGCATCGATACCAGCGCGGGCGGCTTTGCCTTCGCCTTCTCGAACGCGCTCGGCTTCATCCCGCCGATTCAAGGTGAAAACCCATGAGGCGGGGGCTCACGACACGGGTTGCTCGCCGAGGGTCGAAGAGCGCCCTTGGCAAACTGCGCCTGCTGTTCGCTGCGCTGTTCGCGGTGGCGCTGGTGAGCGGAGTCTCCCCACGTCCCGCCTTCGCCGACGACAAGGAGAATGAGGAGTCCAAGGAGCAACGGCGACGCGCTCGCTTCCACTGGGACGCAGACAAGAAGGGGCTCTACATGTCGGTTTCATTCACCGACATCGTCGATGAGGCCATCCAGAAGAAGCTGAAGCGTGGCCTGCCAACGACCATCGTCTTCACCGGCACGATCTATCGCCCAGGCAAGAAGGAACCGATCTCGACCACCGTCCAGACCTGCAAGATCACCTGGCACGTCTGGAAGGAAGCATACCGTGTGGAAATTACTCAGCCCGGCTCGAGGAAGAGGCGCTGGGTCGCGGCGCTGAGCGGCGTGCTCCGCCGCTGCGGCAAGGCGCGTTCACTACTGGTCGCGGACCGCTCCCAGGCGTCCCCGGGACAGGCCGTCTACGCGGTCACCAAGGTCCAGGTGAATCCGGTGTCGGAAGAGGTCCTCAAGCAGCTCAAGCGCTGGGTGTCGCGCCCCTCGGGCACGGGCACCGCCGCCCCGGGAGACGCGCTCTTCAGCACGTTCACTGGGCTCTTCCTGCAGCGCATCGGAAAGGCCGAGAAGGAGCTGAACTTCAGCACGCCGTCCGTCGTGCCCCGTGAAAAGAAGAAGAAGAAGAAGAAATGAGCGTCTTTCCCCTGGGCCTGAGGCTGCAAGGCCGCCTGTGCGTCGTGTTCGGCGCTGGTGAGGAGCAGGCTGCGCGCGCGAAGACCTGGCACGCGCTGGGAGCCAAGGTACGCGTGGTCGCGGCAACCCTCGCCGAGGAACTGCAGCCGCTCGTCCTCCAGGGCGCCATCGAGCACTTGCCTCGCGGATACATGCAGGGCGATCTGGCCGAGGCATGGCTCGCGGTGCTCGTCGACTCCAACTCAGAGCTGGCGACGCGCATCTTCGAGGAGGCCGAGCGCGAGCGCGTGTTCTTCTGCGCCGTGGATCAGCCACAATCGAGCTATTCCCACCTCGCGCAAGCGCGTGCCGGAGACCTGGTCATTGCCATCTCGACGAACGGCCGCGTGCCGGCGCTGGGACGCCGCCTGCGGCAGGAGCTCGAACGACTGCTCGTCTCGAGTGATGCGGAGTCCCACGTGGCGCGACTCGCGAAGCTCCGAGACAGCACCCGCTCAGCGGAACGAAGACGCGTGCTGGGTGAAGCCGTCAGTCAGGTGCGCTTCAGCGGAGAGCTCAGCTTCGGAGAGCCAGGCGAGGGCGAGGATCAGTAGCGAGGGGACCCCTGCCGGCGGGTTGTTGCCCCTGTAACGGAGGGCATCACTCGAACGTCGGTGGACCCTCGTTCGCCGGCGGCACCGGATAGGTCGCGAGGATCGCCAGGAGGTAGTAGCGATACTGGTGTTGGATCGTCTCCCACTTCGCGGGGGGTAGCGAACGACTCACGCACTGCGTGGTGCGCTTGGCCTGCGGCCCTCGCCAGTCTCCGCTCTGGCCGGGGAAGACGTTGATGCGCTTCTTCTCGAAGTCGAGAGTCATCGCGAAATTGATGCTGCCCTCCTTCCCGGTCTTCGGCGCACAGTCCACGTTCTCCTTGATGGCCTTCGCGAGCGCCTCCTCGAAGAACGGCAGCTTGTCGCAGAGCGCACCCTCTTGGCCCTTCGCGGTGGGCGAGGCCGAGCACTTCACCCGTTGCACCGGCCCGACGCGTACCCGCTCTTCCTGAGTGCCCGCGTCGATCGCGAAGATGGGCAACGCCGAAGGGGCCAGCGCGGCGGAGGCGCTGGCGCTGGCGCTGGTCAGCGCGTGGCCGCTCGGACGTCGCAGGAAGTAGAGCGGGATCGCGATCACGACCAGCGCCACGCACACGGCGACGACCAGCTGTGCACGCAGCGGACGATCCCCTCCCCCACTACCCCCGCTCCCACCTCCGACACCGAGACGTCGGAGGCTGGGCTCGCTGGGAACTGGGAAAGATGGTCGCGTACCAGGCATGCCTGAAGAGAGTTGTGCTCGTTCGCGCCTCCCTCGGCGCGAAAAAATCAGCTGATTGAGCCTCAGCCAATGTCGGGCTGGACTCGCGCGCTCTAGCAGCGCGAGACGTATCTCGCACGAACGAAGCGTGCGAGGAAGCCTATTGAGAACAGAAGCCTCGCCACCGAGTTGCTCCGCGAGTCAGAGATCCGCCGCGCTGGCAGGCTGATTTCCACGCGCTGATAGGCATGGGACATCTTCCGAGCGCGGCGAGGCACCACGCCGAGGCGCTCAGCTGTCGAGCAACGAGTGAACCGGCTGCCCCGGCTCGGCCTTGACGATCGTCGCCGCCAGGTCGAGCGCCTCGGGCATCAAGCCCTGCACCTGCGAAACCACCTGCTCGACGACGTGTCGAGCCTCATCAATGCTCGGTCCGCTCATGGCTACCGCGAACTTGAGTGGGCTGATCCTGCCAGCAGTGGCCGGCGTGAGGCTCAGGAGCAGCATCTCGGTGAGCTCGACCACACGCTGAGCAGCGCGACGAAGCGCCAGCATCTCGAGGATCGTGGGGCGCTCACTGACCAGACGATTCGGTCCGCGCACCTCGTAGCGCGCGACGGAGAGCGGCACATCATTCCACTCGGAAAATTGCAGTTCATCCTGCAAGCTGCGAATCAGCTGGTCGCGTTGCAAAAGTCCCGTGAGCCCGTCGCGCCGACGAAGATAAGCCTTCGCCCGCTCGTGTTGGGGAGAGCCATTCTGAAAACTCACGAGCTTGACTCGGCATTCCCCGAGCTGGATCTCGTTGCCGTGGAGCAGCGTGACCGTCTTCTTGCGGTCGAAGCTGTGATCCGCGTAGGTGCCGTTGGTGCTGCCCAGATCCTCGAAGATCCAGGAGCCGGAATGCCAACGCGCCACGGCATGCTGGCCCGAGACCGTGGCCTCGGGCACCGTGAGGTCCTGATTGCTGCGTCGTCCGATGGTGATCTGGGGCTTGTCCAGCGCGCACAGCGTCCCGGCTACCTCGGGCGCGTTGGTCGCGAACGTGACGAGCAACGCCTGGGTGCCCGGCGTGAACGCCTCGGTGACCGAGCGACCGAGCGGCGGTCCAGGGGAAAGCCTTTCCCTAGGGATTTGCACCTGGCTGGTCGTGAGCGCTGATGGGTTGAAGAAGCGCAGGTGACGCGCCTCGACGCGCATGCTCGGGTCTTCGCTCAGACAACGGAAGATCTGCTTGATCTCGTCGACGCTCAGCCCCGCGGGGACATCGAACATGATCTGAGAACGCATCGGCTTCGAGCGCGGACGATAGCCAGGCTCGGGCACGCGGCAGGTCCACATCTCCCACAGCGTCAGGCCCAGCGCGTAGACGTCGTCTTCGCTGCTCGCGCCACCCGAGCGCAAGCGCTCCGGGGCCATGTAGTTCGGAGTCCCCCCATCGGGAGGAGCCCCGGGACGACGCGCGCTGAG
>JAGQIY010001279.1 GCA_020430865.1 Myxococcales bacterium | reverse complement strand
TGTGGGAGAGTAGGTCGCCGCCGGGCTATTCTTGCAACGGGGCTAGCGTTTTTGCGCTAGCCCCGTTTTCTTTTTGTTTGCGGTCCGGCCCGTGGGCCGGGGCGTCCGTTGGTAGGCCGAAGTCACGCTTCGGCGTTAGGCTTGGCGTATGCGGCGTCGCGTGAAGCTCGCCCTTCTGGGCTCGCCCCTGGTGCTGGTCGCGGTGGCCGGCGCGGGGTTCGCGCCACTCGTGCGTCATGAAGCGCAGATTGCTGCCGCGCGGCGGGGACTCGAGCTGTCCATCGGGTCGGTTCGTCCAGGCTGGGGGCGGATCTGGCTGCGGGACGTTTCCGTATCTGCGCCTGCCGCACAGGGCGTTCGAGCGAAGCTGGCCGCGATCGAGGTCGTTCCGTCGGGGATGAGGGCGGAATCCATCCGGGTTCACGGAGGTCTGGTCGAGCTGTCTGGTGAGCCAGCAGAGCTTCGCGAGCAGCTGCGGTCGTTCCGTGGGCACGGAGGAGCGAGCGCCGGGCCGGGTACTCAGCTGTCGGTCGACGGCGTGGACTTGCGCTGGCGGGTTTCCAAGCAGACCGACGTCGCGGCCTGGGGGATCCACTACGAGCGGGCGGGGGACGACGACCGCTTCGCAATCGATCGTCTTCAGAGCGACTGGCGTTTCCCGGTCACCGCCCAGGGCGTGGATCTCCGGCTGCAGCGCACAGGTGGGGGTCGGGTCCTTCGCAAGCTTTCTTCCCGCAGCTTCGACGCGCGGCTGGTTCTCGACGGGGCGCGCCCGACTCGGCTGGTGGCAGCGCAAGGCCAGGGTTCTCGGGCAGAGGGTTGGCGTCGTCGCCTGGGCGTAGCAGCCGTCAGCGCAGCGCGATTGGTCCCCGAAGGTGCCCAGGTGGAGCTTGGGGGTCTGAGCTTGAGCCTCGTCCGCCGCGGACAGCCACTTCGGCTCGGTCCGGGAACGCTTCAGGTGGAGCGGACGCCGGGAGCCATCCGAGTGGAGCTCACCCCGGGAGCGGGCGAGCAGAAGCACCCGCTCAGCGCCCGCCTGGAGCTTCCATTGGACGCCTCCAAGGACGTCCAGCTAGCGGTGCGCGGTGGTCCAGTTAGTCTCGCCTGGCTCGGAGTGCGCGAGGGGGAGTGGGGGTTGTCGGATGTGCAGCGGTCCAAGGTCACTGCCGACGTCGACCTGATGTTGCGTGATTCCGGCCGCGCTCTGGACTTCAAGGGCAAGGTCCATGTTGACGGTCTCTCGCTCGAGCACCGTTGGCTCGCTCCCCGGCCGATCGAGGGCCTGAACGCGGGCTTCGAGGGTCGGGGCAGCCTCACGTTGGATGGCCGTTCGCTGCGGCTGGATGAGGGGGACGTCTCCGTGGGCGAAGCGCATGCTTCGTTGACGGGGGAACTCAAGCGCGAGGACAAGGACTTCTTCCTGAAGGCGCGCGGCTCGGTTCCGCTCGCCTCGTGCCAGTCGCTCCTCGACGCCTCTCCAAAGGGTCTCACCCCCTTGCTCACGGGAATGCGGGCCTCCGGCACCTTCGCCGCGGAAGGGAACATCGAACTCGACTCGAAGCACGCGGAGCGGATGAAGCTGAGTTGGAACGTCGCCAACGAGTGTCGAATCACAGCGACGCCGGCGGACGTTGCTCCCAGCCGCTTCAAGCAGCCGTTCACGCTGAGCGTCGTCGGTGCAGATGGAAACGTGGTGCCGTTTCAGACCGGACCGGGCACAGCGAACTGGACGCCACGCGCGTCCATCAGCCGTCACATGGAGACCGCCGTCTTGATCTGCGAGGACGGGCGGTTCTTTCGGCATCGTGGATTCGACGAGGAGGCAATCCACAACTCGATCCGCGAGAACATCAAACAGCGGAGGTTCGTGCGGGGCGCGAGCACGATCTCCATGCAGCTCGCGAAGAACGTCTACCTCAAGCGCGAGAAGACGCTGTCTCGCAAGCTACAGGAAGCCGTGCTGACGATGTTGCTCGAGCAGGAGTTCAGCAAGGCGCAGCTGATGGAACTCTACCTCAACGTGATCGAGTACGCGCCCGGCGTCTACGGGATTGGTCCCGCGGCGCGCCACTACTTCAACACGCATCCAAGTCAGCTCTCTCTGGGCCAGGCCCTCTACATCGGGTCCATCCTCTCGAACCCCAAGCACCAGCATTTCGGTGCCTCGGGTGAGGTCACGCCTGGTTGGGCTGGCTACCTGAGGAAGCTGATGAAGCTTGGCAATCGCATCCATCTGGTGAGCGACTCCGAGCTTGAAGACGGCTTGAGAGAACAGGTGACGTTCAAGGTCCCGTATTCTCCGCGCTTGCCCCTCGAGGGCGAGGATCCGGACGCGGCTCAAGAGTCGGATCTCGCGAACATGCACGGTGACCCAGAGCCCTCGCTCGGCGCCGCGCCAGTATTTCCGTGAGGCACTATCCTGGGGCGGTGCCGATGCCTGGCGCGGCTCCTACTTCTGTCCCTCGGCGCGCAGCTTGGCGAAGAACCTGCGCAGGCGCATCACTGACTCGTCCGCCATCACCATGCCTCGGTGCTCGAAGCGGTGGTTGAGCCTGCGATCGTTTCCCAGCTGGTATAGGGTGTCGACCGCACCCGCCTTTGGATCCGCCGCGCCATAGACCACTCGGCTGATGCGAGAGTTCACTATCGCGCCCGCGCACATGGGGCAGGGTTCGAGGGTGACGTAGAGCGTACAGCCATCGAGCCGCCAGTGTCCGCGGCGTCGAGCGGCCTCGCGAATGGCGACGACCTCGGCGTGAGCCGTTGGGTCTTCATCGATCTCACGTCGATTGTGCCCCGCTGCCAGGAGGTGACCCTCCGGAGCGACGATCACGCAACCGATCGGGACGTCCGCGTGCGCCGCCGCCGCGTCGGCTTCAGCGAGTGCCTGCAGCATCCAGTGTCGATCCCTCGAGTCGCTGGGCTCGGTATCGTCTAAGTCTCGATCCCTCGAATGGCTGGGCTCGGTATCGTCTATCGGAGCACTCATGAGGAGGTCGCGCCCGACGGCAGCGACAGGCATCGCTTCGCTTCCTCGACCGAGGCCAGGATGCGTCGCGCATGCTCGAGAAATTGCTTGCCGCGAGGCAATAGCTTCACGCCACGCGTGCTGCGCGTGAACAGCTCGGTGCCACGTTCCGCCTCCACGGAGCGCAGCTGACGACTCAGAGGAGGCTGCGAGATGTGCAGGCGCTTGGCAGCACGGCCGATGTTGCCCTCTTCAGCGATGGCGACGAAATACTCGAGCTGCACCAGGCTCATACCTCACTAGTTTAGCAGAAGCTGGTCATACCCAAAGGGTATTGGACGGGCCACGGGCGACGGAGCAGCTTGTCTGAAGATGATCCGCCTACTGAGTCAGCGCGAGATGATGGCGATGCGAGAAGCGGGCCGGGTCGCTGCCGCGACTCTAGCCCTTGTGGGCGCACGATTGACCCCGGGCATGTCCACCGCTCAGATCGACCAGCTCGTACGCGAAGACACGCGGCGCCGAGGTGGTACGCCGAGCCAGCTGGGCTATCACGGTTTTCCTGGCGCCGTGTGCACGAGTCGGAACGAGGTCGTCTGTCATGGTATCCCTCACCCCCGAGAGAAGCTGCTGGAGGGGGACATCATCAACGTCGACGTCACGACGCGGTTGAATGGTTACCACGGGGATACGTCCCGAACGTTCGTGATTGGCACCCCGAGTCCGGAGGCGGAACACCTGGTGCGCGCGGCCCGGGAGGCGCGCGATGTTGGGATCCGGGCGGTGCGGCCTGGAGCTCGCCTCGGAGACATCGGGGCGGCGATCCAAGAGTTCGCCGAGCGCGAAGGGTGCAGCGTGGTGCGCGATTTTGGCGGGCATGGCATCGGCCAGAAGATGCACCAGGCGCCCCATGTCCCGCATTTTGGTCGGCCAGGCACTGGACAGCGTCTCAAGCCGGGCATGGCCATCACGGTCGAGCCCATGCTGAACCTCGGGACGGCGGACGTCGTTCAGCTCGACGATGGCTGGACCGTCGTCACCGCGGATGGTCGGCTCTCCGCCCAGTTCGAGCACACGGTGTTGGTGACGGACTCGGGATACGAGGTGACGACGCTCTCACCCGACCTCGAGGCTTAGCAGGTTGCTGAAGAACACCCTGCCAATCGACAACCACCGTGCCGGCGCAGCCTGCTAGGAGGCTCTGGCTCCGACCTTCCCGGTGTCCAGGACTGCCGCGCGGAGATGCCGCTTGTGGGCCTGCTTGTTGCGGTACATATCCTGATCCGCCGTGCGCAATAGCTCATGGATGCCCTGCGGAGTGTTCGGATCGAAGAGCGCATAGCCCACGCTGATCGAGAGACCGTAGTTGCGGGCCGCTCGCTGGTTGAAGTCCTCCATCTGGCTGTTCAGGCGCTTGAGCACGATGGGCACGTCCTGCACGCCGAGATCCACGGACAGGACGCAGTACTCGTCCCCCGCGAGGCGAGCGACGATGTCTGTACTGCGGAAGCTCGCTCTCAGGATCGAGGCAGCGTCGCAGATCGCCTGATCGCCGACTTCGTGCCCCAGTTCGTCGTTGATTCGCTTGAGTCCGTTCAGATCCATGAAGAAGACGACCAGCGTCGCTTCTTGCCGTGCGGCAAGCTTGAGCTGTTGTTGTCCCAGCAGCATGAAGCCGCGGCGGTTGTAGAGAGATGTGAGCGGGTCGATCAGCGACTGCTCGCGGATCTCCTGCTCTCGTCTCAATCGAGCCACGCTCTGTGTCAGGGTGTTTGCGGCGATCGCGAGGGCCTCGAGAGTGGCGGTGGACGGCGCCACGTGGCCGGCCAGTTCGAAGCGCAAGATCTCCGCAACCTGTCCGCCGAGCTTGATTGGGCAGGCGATGTGAGTGCGTTCTTGCTCCGCTCTGCCGCTCCGCGACAAGCGTTTCCGGGCATACCGCCAGCAGACTTCTCCGCTCTCCACGGCCCGCGCGAGGAGTGGGTCACTCCCGTCGGGGCGCTGGACACCGGCTTCGAGCCATCCGGCGTGCTCGCATATCAGGAGCGCCGCCCGCTCCAGAGTCGTGTGTTCGTCGGTGGTCGACGCGGCCATCTCCGCTATGGCATGCAGCAGTTTGAGCCAGGTGTTGCGCTCGACCAGGCCGGCTTCGGCTTCGAGATCCTGGGTCACGTCGCGGAACAGCCACAGGTGACCATCATTGCCGTGGGGTAAAGTTACGGGGACGTAGTCGCGCTCCAGCCAGCGCCCGTCCCGGGTCTTGAAGCGCTGTCCCTGTTCCGGCGACCCCACGCGGAGCGCGCGATTCGTCGAGCGGACGAAGTCGCTGGGTGACTGGAAGAACCCGCGAGCTTTCGCCAGGAGGCCGCCACCGAAGAGCCCCAGCGCGTCGGTCGGAAGCACACCGAACAACGAGCAGAACTCGCGGTTCACGAGCTGTCCTCGACGGTCAGCGCCCTCGAACAGAACGCCCGCGTTCATGTGGTCGATGAGCACCGCCAGGCGCGAGCTGCTGAGCAACAAGTTCAGCTCGCTCGTTGCGCTCGAGACGATGTCGTCCAGGCATTCGAGCTGAGCGCTCGAGAGCGCCTCCGGTGAATCCTTACGGATAAATGAAACCGCCACGCAACCCTCGTCGGATCGACAGACGGCCTGAGCCGCGAGTCGTCTGCCGCAGGCATCGGTGAGCTGTTTGGGTTGCCCAGTGCGCAGCACCTCCCGGCACAGCGCGCACAGCTCGGCTTCATCGTCCGGCTCGTTCACGCTCCCCGCGGTTGCGGCCCAGCGAGGCCCGCGCTCGTCGTCGCACACGAAGAAGCCTGCCGCCGATGCATCGGTGCAGCGCAGCGCCAGCCGCGACAGCCTGCCCAGCGCAAGCACCAGCGGCTGGCGAAGTGAGACACGGTTGGCCGCTTTCACACAGCCCAGGACGGACAGCCCCGTCGGGTCCTTGAGGCCGATTCCGGTTTTTGTGGGAATCGCCTGGGTTTGGGGGGAGGACGCGCTCGGCGCCGCGACGAACGCTCCGTCGGAGCCATCCGGAGCACGCCTCGTTGCGCACCTGGTCAGGCGTCTCACCCCCGAAACTACCGCGAAATTCCCTTTGACGAACCCCCGCCCGTTGCTATGTATCGCCTCCCCCAAGCGCCCGTAGCTCAGCTGGATAGAGCGTCGGTCTACGGAACCGAAAGTCGGAGGTTCGAATCCTTCCGGGCGCGCACCGTGCTTCTTGGAGCCGCGTACGGAGCCCAGCTTGCTGGGCGGAGTCGCGGAAACCTCGCGAGGCGTCGCGCCGCTGGATGCTGACTGGTGCGTCTCGGGCTGCTCGCCGTGGACGCCACGCGGAACGCCGCCCACCGCGGCGTCGCGCGGGGTGAATCAGGTGATAGCTTGCGGGAGATGGCTGGAGATCCCCCGATCACGTTGTGCGGCTCGCTCTCGCTGTTCGCCTCGCCCGTGGGGGCGGCCATGCACGAAGCGGGCTATCGGGCCCTGGGGCTGGACTACCGATATGTGCCCTTCTCGCTCGAAGAGAGGGCCCTGGGGGACGCGTTGAAGGGAATGCGGGCGCTCGGGATTCGAGGCTTCGGCATCTCGATGCCGTTCAAGATCGCCATCCTGTCGTTGCTGGATGACATCGACCCCCTGGCGCTGACGATCGGCGCGGTGAACACGGTGGTCAACGACGCCGGGCGCCTGACGGGGCACAACACCGACGCCGCGGGCGCGGTGCGAGCGTTGGAGGAGATCGGCTCCGTGGAGGAGCGCCGCGTGCTGGTGATTGGCGCCGGGGGAGCCGCGCGCGCGGTGGTGTATGGCCTTTGGAAGGCGGGCGCCCAGGTGCTGGTCGTCAATCGCAACCAGCGGAGAGCCGAGGCTCTGGTCGAGGAGATCCGCGGCGCTGGCCTTGGGGGCGCAACGGCGATCACTCTCGAGGATGCCTTGGCCAGCAGGCCTGAGTTCGTCGTGAACGCGACCTCAGTGGGCATGCAGGGCAACCCGGGAGAGCCAATCCCTGCGGAAACGCTGTCACGAGACTGCGTGGTCATGGACATCGTGTACAAGCCGCTGGTCACCCCATGGCTCGAGCGCTGCCGGCGGCGGGGCAACACCGTCATTCATGGTGGGCGCATGCTGCTGCACCAGGCGGCGAGGCAGTTCGAGCTCTACACGGGGCAGCAAGCGCCGCTCGCGGCGATGGACGAGGCGCTGCAGCACTTCCTGTGAGTGCTGCGCTCGATCCGCATTGAAGCGTGCGTTTGGGAGCGGGCGCTAACGCAACGCGTTAGTGCCTCTGCAAAAAATGCATGGTCCACCAGGGGGCCTGACAGTGGTGCCATCCTTACTCGCGCCTGGCTCTGGCGGCGGACAGTCATCTGATTGGGTTGCTTGGGTTTTTTGCGGTTTGCTTGGGTGTGGCACGATGACTGCTAAAGGGCTGGTACTTGTCCGGTCCCCTGGTGGACCTGCTTGGCTTGGTTTCTTTCTTCTCCCTCCCTTCCTTACGGCTTTCGCTTCGCTTCGATTAGCTCTTCGTCTTCGCTTCGCGCTGCTACCTCTTACTTTCCCCCTCGGTAGCTGCGTCGCTTGCCTGGCTTGAACCGTCGAAGAGCCTGCTGACCCTGCTCACGCAGGGTGGGATCGTTGGTCGCGCGCCTCGCGGGGCGCGTTGCCAGAGCCTGATCTTTGCTGGTTGGGTTGCGACCGACTCCCCTTGCTTTTGGCCTTGGCCAGCGGCCGAGCGCCGGACTTGACTGCCCCTGGGATGGGGCGCTGTGAGGCTTGGCTTAGACTCTCTTTTTCTTCCGCTTATGCTTGCTTGAGGGTTCACCCTGGTGAACCGAGCCACTCGCGGCCCTGTTCCTGCTGGAGCGGGGCCGTGGCTTTTTGTGCATCGCCCGTGAGCCCGGGCTGTCCGTTGCTGCTGGGTGCAACCCGGCCTCCCCGAGGTTGATTCCCGGCTTGGCGTACTTTGTGGCTCGGCAGCGCTAGCGCGGGGTTGGTGCGCCGAAGACGAAGTCTGCCCGAGCCTCCGCGTGACAGCGTCGGCAGCGCTCCTCGTCGCGCGGCTGGATGAACCCTTCGGGGTCGACCTCGTGGAACTCCCACGCGGACGCCTGCTTGCGCATCACGAAGACGGGACCGGGCTCGCCGCTCCTTGCGTCGAAGGTTCGCTCCACCAGGAGCGCGCCTGGAGGGAAGCTCGTGTCGCGCACTGGCCTCTCGTAGCTCGCATGAAGCTCTGCCGGGGCGTAGATCGCGTAGCTGTAGCGCCCACCCCCGTGTCCGAGGGAAAGCGGACGCTCGTCTCCGAGCTTCACCTCCGCGAGGGAGGCGACGGCTTCCCAGTCGCTCAGGCGTCTCGGCGCTTCGGCGGCGGACGCCGAAGGCTTGCGCTCGACGCCACGAGGGGCGTCACTCGCGCCAGCCCACTCCGCCCCTGGAGCGGCCGCGCAGGAGAAGACGCTCAGCGCCAGGAAGCAAGCAGCCAAACGCAAGGGCTCATGGTACCACGCTGGGTATGCACCTTCGCTCTTCGCTGGCGCTCGCCGTCGTCGCCGTGTCGACGGCGACGGGGTGCAGCGGTTCGGCGCCCGCGCCAAGAGCGCAGAGCGAGTCAGCGCCGGTTCTGTTTCCGGAGGGAATGGAGCCGAGCGCGCCCGCGACGGCAGGGTGGCTCGGCGCCGAGCTAGCATTGGCTCCGCGTGCGGAAGCGGGAGTGCGTGTTGCGGCGGTTCTGCCTCGATCCCCAGCTGCGAGCGCGGGTCTGCAAGCTCAGGACGTGATTGTGAGCATTGACGGTGAAGCGATGAGCAGCCCAGAGGCGGTCGTCGCCAAGATCAAGGCAGCGGGCGCTGGCAAGCGCGTGGCCTTCGCGGTGCGTCGCGGAGGCCAGGATCGCTTGCTCGCGGTGACGCTGGCGCAGCGCCCGAGCGACGACCAGCTGGTCGAGCGCGCCTACGTGGGTGCCCCGGCACCCGACTTCGATGGTCTGGTGGGGGTCCAGGGCCAGGTCCCTGCAAGCATCGGGGGCTACCGCGGAAAGGTGCTGCTGGTGGAGTTCTGGGCCGACTGGTGCATGGTGTGCCGCATGCTCGTTCCAACATTGAAACAGTGGCATCAGCGCTGGGCGGGACAGGGAGTCGAGATCTTGGCCATCACGACGGACACCCTCGAGGTCGCGGTGCGCTCGAGTGTCGAGCAGGAGTTGGGCTATGCGGTTGCGGCGGATCTCCACGGAAAGACGTCCGTTGCATATCACGCTTACGCACTGCCTTCCGTGTTTTTGATCGATCAGCGCGGCGTCGTCAGGGACTTGATGGTCGGGTACGACGAGCGGAAGATCGCGGAGCTCGAGCGCGCCGTCGACCGCCTGATCGGCACGAGCGACTCAGCCGCTGAAGGACTCGAGACGCCTTGAGCCGCCATTCCGTCCGGAGATCGGCTGCCGTGCTCGGCGCCCTGACCGCTCTGGTGAGTTCACCCGGATTCGCCCAGGTGTCCGCGCCCGAGGGCCTCGAGCGACTCGGGGCCAGCGATTGGCTGCGGGTGGCTGGCGTGCGCCTTGGCGAAGAGCCCCGGGTCCCCGTGGTGGTTCGACATCGGGAGCGCTGGGCCGGAGAGCAGCCTCTGACCGCGGTGTCACCCAGCTTCTCCGGTGGCTGGCTCACGGCGTCGGAGCTCGCCGCGCTGCGTGCTCAGCATCCAGCCTGGCGCGCAGAGTGGTCGCCACCACGGCACGTCTTGCTGGACCGCGCCGCGGTGTGGACTCGCGCTGGAGAATTTCGTGTGGAAACTGGACGCGCCGGTGGAGGCGCGGTCGTTGGAGTCATCGACACCGGGATCGACGCTGCGCACCCGGACTTCCAGAACCTCGACGGAACCAGCCGTATTGCCTGGTTGCTCGACTTCTCGAGGAGCCCCGCGGGGCTCCACCCAGCCCTCGAGGAGTCATTCGGCTGTACCACCCTCACCCCCTGCGCGATCTACTCTGCCGCGGACATTGACGCCGCGAACGCCATGGGGCGCTCGGTCACCAGTGATTCGTTCGGTCACGGCACGCACGTGACCTCCCTCGCAGCGGGCAATGGGCTAGCGACGGATCCCAGCCGCTACATCGGCGTGGCACCGGAGGCGCGGCTGATCATCGTGCGCGGTGATCGCGGCGCGAGCGGCTCCTTCTACGACGCAGACATCTTGCTCGGAACTCGCTTCATCTTCGAGCGGGCCGAGGAGCTCGGACTTCCCGCTGTCGTGAACTTGAGCCTTGGATCGGATTTCGGTGCGCACGACGGCTCGTCTGCGCTCGAGGAGGGCCTTGCCGAGTTCGTAGGAGACGACCTGCCCGGGCGAGCGATAGTTGTTGCCGCGGGGAATAGCGGGGCCGTCTACGATGGTCTGCTGGCGAAGTACCCCGATCCCTGGGGCACCCACACGGAGGTCCACGTTCCTCACAGCTCGAGCGTTCGGGTCCCGATCATCACGCCGAAGTCGAACAAGCAGGAGACGAACGGGCGCGTGTTCGTCTGGATCACGATGCGACCGGGGGACGCGCTCGACGTGGGATTGGACGACGGTGACGGCGAGTGGATTCCGCCGCTCGAGTACGGTCGCGCGGCGTCGTTCAAGCGCGGTGATCTGACGGTTACCATCTTCGATGGTCAAGAGAGCCTGGAGAGTCCGCTCACCGTCCCGAACGCCGCGGTGGTCGTGCTCGATGGCAGCTGGAAGGCGGGCGAGACCTTCGCGTTGCGGCTCGAGGGGCATGGTTCGGCCTCGGTTTGGTTGCAGTCCGACGGGGATCTCTCTCCCAGTTCTGGCAGCATTGGTGCGCTGGTTCCTCGAGCGCTGAAGGAAGGCACGATCAACCTCCCCGGATCGCATCCGGAGCTGATCGCGGTGGGCGCCACCATCAATCGGCTGTCCTGGCCCACCCGAGATGGGAGCACGATCAAGGTCTCGAGTTTTGGTTCCGTGGAGAATCCGCCGGCGGACGGGACCGCGTACTTCTCCTCCGCCGGCCCCAACGCCATCGGTGTCATGAAGCCCGAGATCAGCGCGCCTGGGGCGTTCCTCGTGGGCGCCATGAGTCGGCTCGCCGATCCGGCGCGCACGAACAACACGGGGATCTTCGCCGGCGCTGGCGTGTGCTCGGCGGGCGCGGACTGCCTGGTGGTCGACGATTATCACGCGGTCACCACCGGCACGAGCATGGCCGCGCCTCAGGTCGCTGGTGCGGTAGCGCTGCTCCTCGAGGGCGATCCGAGCCTGACGCAGTCTCGCGTGCGTGCGCTGCTGCAGGCCGGCGCGCGTCCCCTGGGGGGAATCGTCGCGCTCGAGCAACAGACCGGCGCAGGCGCGCTGGACACGTTGGGCGCGCTGGAGGCGCAGCTGTTGGAAGGCGGAGTCAGTGGCGATGCGGCCAGTCCGGACGCGGCGCGCAGCTGGATGAGCGTCGCGGCCTCCTTCGCTCACCCTGATCCAGCGTGGCCCTTCGACGTCTACCTGGAGTTGCGCACGGCGAGCGGACACATCGCAGACCAGGTCAGTGGCGACGACCTGGAGCTGCGGGTGGGGAACGGGAGCCAGCCAGAGAAGCTGACCCGCATCGCTCCCGGGGTGTGGCGCGCCCGGGTCGCCGCGGATGCCGGCAGCGGTGGAAAGCGCTTGGGTCTCGAAGCGCGATTCCGTGGGGAGATGCTGGTCAGGCGCTCAGTGCCCATCGCCGTGGACGCGCACCTGGTGGACGTCGTGCCAAGGGCGCGGGGCGGCTGCCAGCAGGCGTCGGGAGAGGCTGCGAACGGGCTCTGGTTGCTCCTGTGCGCGCTCGGGCTGGGCGCCCGCCGCCGCTACTCCATGTCCACCAGGTAGAGCGCGTAGTCGTGGGGCTCGAAGGGAGTCACGTCCGGGTCGAACGGATGACTCAGGTTCACGCCTCCCTGATTCACGCCGGTGATCAGCAGTGCTTCGCCTGGCTTCGCGTCGAGTACCAAGGTGCGCTCGGTCTGGGTGGCTCGAGGTTCGTACTTGATCGCGACCTGCTTTCTCAATTGCCCCGTGGAATCCAGGATGGCGACGTTCCACTTGAAGCTGACCGGCGCCTCCCAGTTGGCTCGCAGGCCGAGCTCGGGAGCGTCCGGGAGCTGGTCCAGCTCGAGGAACACGAACACCGTGCCCGTGGGGTCGATGGCCCGCCACGGCGCCACGAACTTGGGCAGCTCGGAGTAGCGCAGCGCCCAGTCGAAGCGCACGCGCCCGAAGCTGCCGACCCATGCCATTGGTGGCAGGCCGCTGCCATCGTCGCGATCCCCCAGACGGGCGCGAGCCAGGGCGAACTCGGCGAGCACGTTGGCGACCTCCACAGGGTCTTCGTCGAAGGTGTGCCGGATCACGTCGAAGACATCGGGTTCGTTGTCGTACAGCCAGCCGTCGCCCTCCGTCAGGCTCGCGCCCAGCGAGTACAGGCTGAGACCCAGCGTGCCCCAGCGGCTCCCACCGTACTTCTCGTCGAGGAACTCGAACAACAGCGCGGCGCCGCCCTCGGCTGCCGGCGTCAGTTCGGAGCCTCCGAGCGCCAGCTGTGGATTGCGCTGCGCGTCGTCCAGGGCGCTCGCGTCCATATCCGTAGGGAAACCAACCGTCCACCAGATCTGGGTCGACACCGCACGTCGAGTGAAAGGTGACTCCGAAGCATCGAGTCTCAGGGCGATGACCTCGCTCAGGCACTGCACCGCCCAGCGATCGCGCTCCGGCCCGAGTGGCAACGGGCTACGGCAGTAGCCGGAGCTGCGATCATGGCTGCCGAAGAGCGGCGCGTCAGCGAGCACCTCCAGCTGCTCGCTGCCCTGCAGGTACCAATCGAGCCGGGGGTCGCCGCCCAGCGACTGATCTCCCAGGGGCGTCGGCAGCTCCTGGACGTCGATCAACTTCTCCCAGGCCTCGATCAGGGCGTCCAGCGTCTGGCTGACCGCCTGAGCGTCGCTGTCAGGTGGGTAATGCACACACACGGGGCGCCGTGTCGCACAGCTGCGGGCGAGCGACGCTGGACTCGGAGCCTCGACCCGAGGGCGACCGGTCGGGAGCCATGGATCCCACTTCACCGGGGGTTTGGCGGGAGGCGGGCCGATCCTGCCACCGAACAGCACGCCCGGCACCCGACCTGGCTGCTTGTCAGCGAGCACCGGCTTACCTAACCCCATGATCCCGCAGAAAAAAAGCCATCCCAGCGGATGCCACGGACGTAGACCGCGGGTTTGGGGGGGAGGCACGGAGTTCGTACGACCCGACCGCGGCGTGGCGATGGTTCGCGCGTCTCTCCCGGGATTTGACAGTTCGACCAAGGACCCCTCTATACTGCAAAGGCTTTCGCGGGTTGATTCCAGCCGCGAACTCGACACCTATGGTTCAGGCGAAGTTCGACCCAGCGCTCGCATTGAAGTTCGATCTCGGACACGGAACCCTCTCCCAGGTTGGAGGCGGGGCTCGTGTGGTGATGCCAACCGACGTGTTGGCTCGCCTGCTCGAGGGCGCCTCCGAGGAGGTCTGCCGTGATGCGGGCCAACAGCTTGGCACCGATCTGGGCCGACGTGTTGCGTCAGGTCTCGGGGACAGTGACCAGGCGCCCCCCGAGCGAGTGCTCGAGTTCCTTGGCGGCGAGATGGCGCTGATGGGACTCGGCAGTCTCGGCTTCGAACGCTGGGGGCGCGCCCTCGTGTTCTCGGTCGTGGACTCACCGCTTGGTCCCAGCGCGGATGGTTTCGTCGCGGCGCTCTTCGATGGAGTGATGTTGCGGCTCTACGGCAAGAACACGAGCGCCGTGTGCCTTGGACGCGTGGGCAAGCGGGTGCGCTTCCTGGTCTCGGGACAGAGCGCTGCGAATCGAGTCAAGGCTTGGCTGGACGAGGGCGTGCACTGGGGGGAGATCCTGAGCCGTCTGCAGTCCGGGGGTGACGCATGAGCAACACCACGAAGATCGCGACCTTGGAGGCGCTCCTCGAGCGCGTGAAGAGGAACGCGGCGTTGCCGCGCGTAAATGGGGCGGCACCGGCCGCGGTGCTGCTGGCGGACACTTCCGGATCCGACGTGGACGATCTGCTGGACGCGCCCGTCGCCGACGCCATGCCCGAGGTCGAGGCGTTCGACGACGATGGCCCGAGGCCTCGCATGGAGACCTTCGCGGGCGAGGAAATCTTCGACGACGACGAGATCGTCGAGCTGGACGAAGACGACGGGATCGAGATCCTCGAGGACATCAGCGAGGAAGAGGACGAGTTCGAGGTCGCGGTCTCTCCGGAGCCTCCCGCCGTCGAGGTCGCTGCATCTCCGGAGCCTCCCGCCGTGGAGATCGCGGCAGCGAGCGTCAGCGACGAAGCGGCGTTCGCGGGGGCGCCAGTCGACGAGACCATGATCGACGCTCCCGTCGTCGAAGCCGAGCCAGAGCTGGAGGTCGTGGAGCCAGAGGCGGATGAAGCGCCGCCGGAGGCCGAGGGATTCGAGCTTGGGAGCCCCGCCCGTCCGTCCAGTGAGGTTTCCTCGCAGAAACCGCCGATCGACGCCTTCGACGATCTGGACTTCGATGATGAACCCGAGGCCGACGTCTCGAGCGTTCAACCTGCGGTGCGTCGCGAAGACGAGCGCTCATCCGTCCACGCGGCGGCCAACCGCGAGGACGACCTCGATTTCGATTTGAGCGAGCCAGTGGCGGAAGCCGAGCCCATCTCGAGCCCGCGCGCGAAGCCCTCCGAGAGCATGGACGAGGCGCTGCAGTCCGCCGCAGACCGACTCGCCCCGCTGACACCCCCACCGGAGAGCGGCCAGCAGCCAGCCTCTCAACGCGACGGCGCCGTGAGTCAATCGGCTCTCGAGGAGGCGTTGGTCCGGGAGTCGACCGTCGCGCATGAGATCCCCGAGGCAACGGACGTAGACGACTTGCTGGAGGCCGACGTGGTTCCGGCGCCCCGGGTCCAGCAAGCCAGGCCGGAGATGCCCACGCTCGAGCAGCTTGGGCAGACGGTGGAGCTGGAGCCCTCGCTCGGCGATGGTGATCTGGAGCTCGACCCGACTGCCTCCAAGGAGGTCCAGGAGTCTCAGGGACCACGCGTTCGGTTCACGCCGCCTCCACCCACGGAGGAGCTGGAGATGGCGCTGCCGAGTCGTCCGAGCGGTGCCTACGACATCAACCTCAAGCCACCGCCCGAGGTTGGCGAAGAGCTGGCGGAGCTGCGGCGACGTGAGGCCGAGCGCGAGGAGCGCCACTCGGCGCCGGTGCACGAGGCGGTGTCGCCGCCCGGCGAGGTGGAAGTCAGCGAGCAAGCCGAGCCCGCAGAGCCGCTCCCTGACGCGATGAGGGCTGCGGTCTCGGCGAGCAGTTCGCCCGAGGTGCTGGCGCGCAAGGAGGTCGTGGTCAGCGACTCCATCGTGGAGCGCAAGGACACCATGCCGAGCCCACGCAGCGCCACGTTCGTCGACTGGCTGAACGCGTCGCTGTCCCTCGACTGAGGTCCGTCGACACCTCGCGGTGGGCCATGGCGCGTTCGATGCTCTCTCCGGGGTTGGGGGTGAGCGTGCACTGCAGTGCGTTATCGTGGACGCGCAGCGCACTAAATAGCGGTGTCGCTGGACTCGACGTAGCCGCTGAACTGGCGTAGTTCGTAGGCCACAGCGGCTTTCGGTGCCCTCACCCCAGGAGCAGGCCGAGCTGCCAGGAGGCACGAACGATGAGATTGGCTACTCGTCAGAACGGGACTCGCGACGGCGCGTTGATGTTGGTGGATTCGAGCGGCGAGCGGTTCGCGTCGGCGGGGGCTATCGCGGCGACCCTGCAGGCCGCGCTGGATGACTGGGAGGCGCTCTCCCCCAAGCTCGAGGCCATGGCCAGGGACCTGGAGGCCGGCAAGCTCGAGACCCAGAGCCTGACCCCCGGCCAGCTGATGGCGCCCCTGCCGCGCGCCTACGAGTGGGTAGACGGTTCGGCGTACATCAACCACATCGTTCTCGTGCGGAAAGCACGGGGCGCGGAGCCTCCGGAGACCTTGGAGACGGACCCCTTGGTCTACCAGGGTGGTTCCGGCGTTTTGCTGGGGCCGACGCAAGACATCGAGCTGCCGGATCCCGCCTGGGGGCTGGATTTCGAGGCCGAGGTCTGCGTGATCCTCGGGGATACTCCCCGCGGGGTCAAGGCAGCGGACGCGGGGCGCCACATCAAGCTCATGATGCTGGCCAACGACGTGACCTTCCGCAACCTGATCCCCCCGGAGCTGGCCAAGGGCTTTGGGTTCTTCACCTCGAAGCCGGCGACGGGGTTCTCCCCCTTCGCGATCACCCCGGACGAACTTGGAGACTCGTTCAAGGATGGTCGGGTGCACCTGCGCTTGCGGTCGACCCTGAACGGCAAGCTGGTGGGGGACCCCGAGGCTGGCCCGGAGATGCACTTCAGCTTTCATGACCTGATCCAGCACATCACCAAGACGCGCGCCTACACGGCCGGCACGATCCTCGGTAGCGGGACCGTGTCGAATCACGATCGGGCTCGCGGTATTTCTTGCCTCGCGGAAGCGCGAATGATCGAGATCATCGAGACCGGCAAGCCCTCGACGCAGTTCATGCAGGCCGGCGACAGGATCGAGATCGAGATGCTCGACCCGAAGGGCAAGAGCCTCTTCGGGCGCATCGCGCAGCAGGTGGTGGGCGCGTGAAGCTGTACGGGTACTGGCGCAGCAGCTGCTCATGGCGCGTGCGCGCTGCGTTGGCGCTGAAGGGTGCACGGTACGAGGCAGTACCGGTGCACCTGGTCAGAGGCGGCGGGCAGCATCGGCTGGACGAGTACCGCGGCAAGAACCCGATGGAGCAGGTGCCCTTCTTCGAGTTCGACGCGCCGCAGGTGACGTCCTGGGGCCTCGAGCTCCACGGTCTTGCGCAGTCGGTGGCGATCATCGAGTACCTGGACGAGCTGCTACCGGAACCGCCGCTCCTGGGCGCGACTCCGCTGGAGCGCGCGCGCGTGCGCTGGCTGACGGAGATGATCAACTCCGGGATCCAGCCGCTGCAGAACCTGTTCGTGATGCAGGAACTCGAGCGTGTAGCGCCTGGAGCCGACAGCAAGGCGTGGTCGGCGGCCTTCGTCGATCGCGGTCTGAGGGCGCTGGAAGCCACCGTCGCGAGAGAGGGGTGTCGTTTCCTTGCGGGAACGAATCCGAGCATGGCGGACATCTGCCTGGTGCCGCAGCTCTACAATGCACGCCGCTTCAACCTCGACGTTTCAGCCTACCCCAGGCTGGCGGCGGTGGAGACCGCCTGCCTCGAACTCGAGGCGTTTCGAATCAGTCACCCGGATCAGCAACCCGACGCCGAAGCCTGACCTCCGCGTGGCCATGCGCCCTTGACGGCGCTCGACATCCGGGTGCCCGACGCACCTTTCATGCGAACCCCGCGCCCCACCAGGGGGCGCAAGACTGACGACCCTGCGAGGTCTTGGAGAGAGAGATGGCGAAGGTCGAATCACTGGGAATCAAGCGTGTCGACTCGGTGCACTACTACGTGCGTGACCTGGAGCGCAGCCAGCGCTTCTACGTCGACTACATGGACTTCGAAGAGCTGGGGCAGAGCAGTCCAGAGCTCGAGGCGGAGGGCAAGCAACGTTCGCTGGTGTTTCGTGCTGGCGACTGCGTGGTGATGTGCTCCGCGCCGCTTGGCGAAGGGGGTCGTGCCGACCGCTACCTCAAGAAGCACCCCGACGGCATCGGCACCATCGTCTTCGAGGTGGAGGACGTCGAGAAGACGTTCCGCCAGCTCGAGGAGCGCGGCGGAACACCAATCGACGAGGTGCGCTGGTTCGACGAGGACGGCAAGCGTCTCGGCACCTTCTCCATCACCACGCCGTTCGGTGACACGACCTTCCGCTTCGTCGAGCGCAAGGGCTACACGAAGATCTATCCCGGGATGCTCCCCCACACCTCACCCCGGGGTGGGAAGAACCGCTTCGGCTTCGGGCACTTCGATCACATCACCTCGAATTTCCAGACCATGAAGCCTGCGCTGCTGTGGATGGAGTACGTGATGGGCTTCGAGCAGTTCTGGGACGTTCAGTTCCACACGGAAGATGTCTCCGAGGGGCGCTCCTCGGGCAGCGGTCTCCGGTCCATCGTGATGAACGATCCGAAGAGCGGCGTGAAGTTCGCGAACAACGAGCCCTGGCGGCCGTTCTTCAAGAACTCGCAGATCAACATCTTCAACGAGGACCACCGCGGTGACGGCGTCCAGCACCTCGCGATCACCTGCAAGGACATCCTGACCGCGGTACGCGATCTGCGGGCCAACAACGTGCAGTTCATGCCGACTCCTGGCGCCTACTACGACGCCCTACCCGAGCGCTTGAAGCGCATCGGCGTCGGCAGCATCGACGAGGATATCGAGGTGCTGCGTGAGCTGGAGGTGCTCGTGGACGGCGATCACGACCGTGCCTACATGCTGCAGATCTTCCTGAAGGACTCCGCAGGGCTGTATGGAACCGCCGAGGCGGGCCCCTTCTTCTACGAGATCATCCAGCGCAAGGGGGATCAGGGCTTCGGAGCAGGCAATTTCCGCGCGCTCTTCGAGAGCATCGAGCGGGAACAGACGGGTAGGCCCTGATGCTCGAGCGCTTGGTCCGGGGCGAGGTCCCGAGGAAGCACCATATCCAGATGCGGCTTCCGGGCGGTGATCTGGCGTTCGAGGAGTGCTTCACTCGCGATGGCTTCGATGGCCCATACACCATCCTGTATCATCAGAAGCGCCCGCACACGCAGCGCCTGGCCGAGGTGCCCCACGGCTGGCACTTGCCCGAAGCCGTGTCGGCGCGTGCGCTCGCGAAGCGTCACTACAAGTCCTTCGACCTGAAGGTCACCCCGGGACCGAGCATCGACTGCCGAGTGCCGCTCCTCTTCAATCGGGATGTATCCCTGGGGATTTGCAAGCCGACGGAGGCGGACCCGGTCTACTTCGCCGACGCCGACGCGGATCAGCTGATCTTCGTCTTCGAGGGCAGCGGGGAGCTCGTGAGCCAGTACGGCAAGCTGCGCTTCGAGAAGAACGACTACCTGTTCATCCCGCGCTCGGTGGTCCATCGCCTGGTTCCGGACGCCGACGTCGCCCAGTACTGGCTCACCATGGAGCTGAACGGCGGCCTGCACTTGCCCAAGCAGTGGCGCAACGACGTTGGGCAACTCCGCATGGACGCTCCATATTGCCATAGAGATTTTCGCGTTCCGGAGTTCGTTGGGCCGACCGACGAAGGCATCCGCAAGCTGCTGATAAAGCGCCAGGGTGCCTTCCATGGCTTCGAGTACACGGACAATCCGCTCGACGTGGTCGGCTGGGACGGCGCCGTCTACCCGTGGGTCTTCCCGATCCTGAACTTCCAACCCCGCGCAGGTCTGGTCCATCTGCCGCCTACCTGGCATGGGACCTTCGCATGTCGAGGCGGGCTGATCTGCAGCTTCGTTCCTCGGGTCGTTGATTTCCACCCGGAAGCGATCCCGTGCCCCTACCCGCATAGCAGCGTCGACGTTGACGAGTTCCTGTTCTACTGTGACGGAAACTTCACTTCACGTCGCGGGATCTTGCCTGGGAGCATCTCGCACCACCCCGCTGGCATCGCCCACGGGCCTCATCCCGGCGCCTACGAAGCCTCCATCGGGGCCCAGCGGACGGACGAACTGGCGGTGATGCTCGACGTCCTGGAGCCGCTGCAGCCGACGTCCGCGGCTCTCAACATCGAGGACCCCGCTTACCAGGACAGCTTCATCTGAAGGCTGATCAGCTGGGCAGCGTATCGGGTGCCAACCACTCCACGCGCTCTTCACGGAGCCACGTCCGCTGGCGTCGCGCGAACACGCGGGTGGCGCGGTAGATGGCTTCGCGCGTCTCCTCCAGACGCGGAGAGCCGCGCAGCTCCTCCACGCGGCTCTCCCGGAGAAGCTCCGCCAGCTGACGATAGCCTACCGAACCCATGGGCCGCGTATCCGCGTAGCCGCGCTCGAGCAGCGTCGCCACCTCCTCGAGCCACCCCGCGGCGAACATCTTCGCGATGCGTGCCGCGATCAGCGCGTCCTGCTCCTCACGCTCGCGCGCGACCCCGATCAGGCGCGCCGGATAGCGTACCTCACGGAAGCCGTGTCCTGCCTGCCACTGGCTCATCGGCACTCCGGAGAGCTCGAAGATCTCCAGCGCGCGGCTGACTCGCACGAAGTCGTTGGGGTTCAGCTCTGCGGCTCGCGCCGGGTCCACTCGTTCCAGCTCCTCGTGGAGCGCCTGTCTTCCGTGCACCTCCGCGACCGCCCGATGTCGCTCGCGCAGTTCAGGATCGGCGGGGGGCGCCGGGGCCAGGCCGTAGATCAGCGCACGCACGAACAGGAAGCTTCCCCCGCACACGATGGGACGCTTGCCGCGGTTCTTGATTTCCTGCAGAGACGCCTCCGCGAGCTCCGCCCAGCGCGCGGCGTCGAGTGACTCGTGAGGATCGCAGCAGTCGATCAGGTGGTGAGGCGCGCGAGCTAGCTCTGCCTGGCTTGGCTTCCCGCTTCCGATGTCGAAATAACGATAGACCTGGACGCTGTCGGCGCTGACCACCTCGCCGTCGATCTGCTCCGCGAGCCGCAGCGCCAGCTCGGTCTTGCCCGAGGCGGTGGGACCGACCACAACCCAAAGTCGCTGCTCCGCGTCCAGGCTCACGGACCGCCCTGTAGCAGATCCCTGACTCCCTGCTCGACGAAGTCCTCCAGTGATCGCGAGCACCCGAGCTCAGCGCCGTCCGACCTTGCGTTCCAGCTCGGCCCACGTGACCCGTGTGACCACCGGTCGGCCATGTGGGCAGTGGCCAGCGAAGTCGGCCTGGTCCAGGGCGAGCAGGAGAGCCTTGACTTCCTCGGCGCCCAGGCTGTCACCAGCGCGGATGGAGCCGTGGCAAGCCATGGTGGCCAGGGCGAGATCAATCGCGTCGGAGAAGCCGCGACCACCTCGGCGGCTCACCTCACTCAGCAGGTCCCGAACCAGGCGCTCGGGACTCGCGCGGCCGAGCAGACGGGGGATGGCGTGGATGCTGATCGTGTCGGGGCCGCGCCTGCGCAGGTCGACACCCAGCGCGAGGAGCTCCTCGTTGCGCTCATCGATCAGATCGGCTTCCTCGGCGCTCACGTCGAGGGCCAGGGGAAACAGCAGCGCCTGTGCTGGAACCGCGCGTGACTGGTACTGTCGGCGCAGGCGGTCGAAGGTGACGCGCTCCGCCGCGGCGTGCTGGTCGAGGACGTAGAAGCCGTCGTCGGCCTCGCAGAGCAGGTAGGTCTGCTTGAGCTGGGCGACGAAGCGAAGGTTGGCCCAGCGGAGTCCAGGGTCGCCGCTGCTGGTGCCGTCAGGGCGCACGGGCGCGGCGTGGCTGTCTCGTACTGCGATCAGCGCGCCGAGGTCATCCCCTGTATTGCCCGGAGGATATGCGGTTGCTGTGCTCGCCTCGTCGCTCCCGGGAGCGAGCCCCCACGGATCTCGCGCGCTCTCGGCGGGGGATGGTGCTCTCGGAGAGCTGCCCTGAGGGGGCTCGGATTCCAGGGCGAGTCGGCCCTGAGCCTGGGGTGAGGGCCTCGCCAGCTCGAGAGGCACGCTGGCGCTCGCTGTCGGCGGACGCTGCCAGCGGTTTGGTGCGTCGTTGGTCGGGCGACTCCAGGGGTTCTTTGCTGGCGCTGGCAGTGCGAAAGCCTCCGCGAGCGCAAGCGACAGCACCCGGTAGAGCGCATCGCACACGGCACGGGAGTCAGCGAAGCGCACCTCCGTCTTCTGCGGGTGGACGTTGACATCGACCAGCTGCGGCGGGAGCTCCAGGTATACAATGCCGCGCGGATACCGGCCGCGTTCGAGGACGCTGCCGTAGGCTTGCGCGACGGTCACCGCGAGTGCTCGATCTCTGATCGGGCGCCCGTTGACGAACAAGCGCAGCCCAGCGGCGCCAGCGCGCGCGCGTTCGGGCCGTGAGAGATACGCTTCCACCCGAAGTGTCCCGCGCTCACCCTCGCAGTGGGCGAGCTCGTCTTCCTGAAGCGCGGCGCGCGCGCGCTCCCCTCGGTCACGCGCACGTAGCCACTCGCGTACCTTGCGACCATCGCGGGTGAGGGTGAAGGACACGTCATGACGCGCGAACGCGGCGGCCTCGAGCACCTCGGTGACGTGGCCAGACTCCGTGTTGCTCGAGCGCAGGAACTTCCGCCGCGCCGGCACGTTGAAGAACAGGTCTCGCACCTCGATCAGGGTGCCCACCGCGCTGGCCGTCGGACGCATCTCCGGGTTCACACCGCCTTCCATGACGAGCTCCGTCGCCGCGTTCGCGTCGGCGGTACGTGTGAGCAGTCGAAAGCGACTGACCGAGGCGATCGACGGCAACGCTTCTCCACGGAAGCCGTAGGTCGCCACGCTCTGCAGGTCGGCGATTGCGGAGAGCTTGCTGGTTGCGTGACGCTCGACCGCTAGCTCGGCGTCTTCGGGATCCATCCCGCGTCCATCGTCGCGCACGGCGATCTTGCTGATGCCTCCACCGACGATCTCGACGTCGACTCGCTTGGCTCCAGCGTCGAGCGCGTTCTCGACCAGTTCCTTGACTGCGCTCGCGGGGCGCTCGACCACTTCACCCGCGGCGATCTGGCTCGCGAGTTCAGGGGGAAGGCGGTGGATCTCGGGCATGGCGCGAAGGCGATGCGACCGCCAAATCGCGAATGCGTCAAGCGCTACTGCTCTTCGCCGACCTGATCCGAGGCTGGGCGGAGCGCCTCACGCGCGGCCCGGCGGGTCACGCCGAACACGGCCAAGAGCAGCGTGAGCAGCGGCAGCGCGAAGCGCATTGCGAAAATTGCCGGGAGGAAACGCGCGATCTCCCGCGCCTCCGGGTTCGCGATACTACCCACGGCGGTGATCGCGGCGGAACGCACTGGCGCGGCGAGCACGAAGTTGACGCTTAGCGCGACTCCCGTGCCCAGCGCGAGCTGGACGATCGTACCCGCCGAGGCGCGACCAAAGATCCCTCGCATCGCGACGACCGACAGCACTCCGCCGAGCAACACCAGCGCGATCCCCATCGGGGTCATCACCCTGTGCAGCTCACCGATGCTCTCGAACTGGGCCTGGAGGACGCTGGCCAGCACTGGATCCAGCTTCGCGCTCTCTCGCGCAGCGAAGTCCGGGTCGGTGGAGGCGTTGATGATCTGGAACCCGTCCAGGAACACCAGCATGCCCACCAAGGTCAGCGCCGCCAGCGCCAACACCAGATACCGCGGTCGCTTCGCGGCGTTGCTTGTACTCTCCCCGTCCGACACGTGCTGGAAACCGGCATAGCACGGCCCGGGGGCAATGTGCGGGGCCAGGGTGGGATAGTCAGTCGGGGCCGCCGATCGTTACAGCAGTCCAGCGCGACGCGCAGCCTCCGCGACGCCACCCCCGGTGTGGTGGTTCGCGTGCAGGACTTCGTCGGCCGCATCCACGACCTCGGGCGGCGACTGCCCCATGGCGTACGAGCGTCCCGCGGCGCGCATCATCGTCAGATCGTTGAGCCAGTCGCCGACCACCACCATCTCGTCGAGACCGACCTCGAGCATCTCTCCCAGGCGCTGGAGTCCGCTCGCTTTGCTGATCCCGCGCTTGCGGATCACCATCGCCCATACACCCTCGAAGCCAGGACGGTTGGAGATGAACGCGGCGCTCTCCAGCTCGGCCAGCTCGCTGACGAGTCGCTGCAGCTCGCCGATGCGGCTCTGCTCGCCCACCGCGACCAGACCGAGCGCGTCCTTCTCCCAGCTCTCGTGGCCGATCACGTCGTCCACGCGCTGCATCCTCTCGGTCCAGATGCTGACGTAGGGCGCCGCGGGATCGCCGCCAGCGTCGTGGTAGATGCGGTCCGCTCCGAACAGGAAGGTCATCGGCTTCAGCTCGTGCAGCGCGCTGCGTAGCGGGTTCAGCGAGCTGTCGGGCAGTGGGACGACGTGCACCGGGCTGGCGCTGCGGGGATCGACGATCTGCACGCCATCCAAGCACACCAGTGGAGTCGACAGATCCAGCTGGCGCGCCAGGTGCCCACAGCCCGAGTGCATTCGCCCCGTGCAGAACGTCACCCGGACGCCACGCCGGAGCAGCTCTCGAATGGCTTCGGCGTCCTCTGGGTGAATCGTCCCGTCGGAGGCCAGCAGGGTTCCGTCGAGGTCCGTCGCGAGGAGTTTGGGGGGAGGGAGAGTCACTGAGATCTGGTGCGAGTCTGCACGGTGGTTTTGACTGTTGTGTTCGACACCCGGCCAATACGACAAAGGGGTCACTCGACTTGAGTGACCCCCGTTTGGCAACTGCGCGAGTCGGGCGCAGGAACGCCGAAAACACCAAAGACTCTGACCGCCGTGGCGATCAGAGTCGAGGTGAACTGGCTAAACGCGATTTTGAAGCGAGGCTCAGGCGCCACGTCTCGATGCAAGCTCGAGAGGCAGGCTGCTCGAACCTGGATCGTTCAGGAAGCCGCAGGCTCGACCGAGACGCGCTTCTTGGTGCGCGACTCCCAGCCGAACTTCACGTGGCCGTCGCACAGAGCGAACAGCGTGAAGTCCTTGGCCAGACCCACGTTGGGGCCCGGAGCCATGGTCATTCCAACCTGACGCACGATGATGCCACCGGCGCGAATGAACTCGCCACCGTAGACCTTGGTTCCGCGGTACTGGGGCTTGCTGTTGCGGCCGTTCCGTGTGGATCCGCCGCCCTTTTTATGTGCCATCTCGAATTGCTCCGGCTCTCAGATCGACTTTGGCAGATCAGGCTTTGATGCCGGTGATCTTGACCTCGGTGTAGTCCTGACGGTGACCGTTCTTGCGGTGATACTTCTTCCGCCGCTTGAACTTGAACACGATGAGCTTCTCACCGCGCCCGTGCGAGACGATCTGTCCCTCGACCTTGGCTCCGCTGACGGTGGGCTTGCCGAACTTCGGCTGGTCTCCACCGACCATGAGAACCTCTTCGAAGGCGATGTTCTCGCCCGGGTTGCCTGCTAGTTTGGCCACACGCAGGACGTCTCCCTCGGAGACGCTGTACTGCTTGCCGCCCGTCTTGATAATCGCGCTTGCCATTTTGAAGGGCGGGGACCCTAGCTCTATGAGCGGGCTCATGCAAGGTCCCCAGGATGGAATGTTGAGGCGCCTCGCGGCCTTCTGAGCCGCGCCGTCGCGGGTGGATGCATAGCGTGTTTCGGCGCGCCTAACCCCCAAAAATCCTGGTGTTCGATGGGTTTTGATCTGATCTCGGGGGGGAGGAGCGGCGAACGCGCACCGTCACTGGCTGCATGCGCAGGAGTGCCTGGTGCGCTGCTGAACCGGTGTCCAGAACCCGCGGCTCAGTCTGCGCTGAGAGCGCAGCGGAAGCCGATCGCGTCGTTGGGCCGGTCATTGAGGACCGTCCCCCGCTCCGTGACTCTCGCGGTTCTCAAGGAGCCTGGCCAGGAACCTCCGCGGGCGGCGAAGTACCCCGTCGAGCTGGAGTCGCAGCGAGGGTCGATCAGTAGCTGTCCCGCCCAGCAGTCGTCCCGGTAGTCCGCGTGCGCGTCCGCCACCCACTCGGCAACGCTCCCTCCCAGGTTACGCAAGCCGAAGTCGTTCACGTCAGGTGTGCTCTCCACGGGCACAGGGCCCGCCGGGAGCGTCTTTCCGTTGCTCGCGCGGCACTCCTTGTTCACGTCGTCGCCGCGCGCGAGGATCGCATGGCTGCACCCGTCCAGCTCTATGCCCCACGGAAATGGATCTTCTGCCGGGCCATTCCCAGCCGCATACTCCCACTCCGCTTCCGTGGGCAGACGTCTGCCCTGGGCTTCGCAGGCAGCGCGGGCGGCATCTCGGCTGATGCAGTTGACGGGCAATGAACCCTGGACGCTGCTCGGGTCGTAGGTGCAGAACTCGCCTCCGATGGCGGTCGCGGGTACCGGTAGCTGCAAGCCGTGCTCGTCTGCGAGCTGCAGGTAGCGAGCGACCGTCATTTCCTCGCGGTCGAGCGCGAACGGGGAGAGCACCACCAGGGGTTCCACGGTCAGGTCCTCATACAGATCGTCGCCGGAGCTGGACGACTGGAAGAGGAACGATGGGTTCGGCGCACCCAGCAAGAACGCTCCGCCGACGACACACTCCATGTCGTCTGGAACGTCCCCGCTGCAGGGCGCCGGCTTGGAGTACTCCCAGCTCCCGGGTTCCAGCTGGCGGGTGTCAGGCGAGAGCATCGGGAAATCGTCCCGGCTGCCGTCGCTCGGCTGGCAGGTGGTCTTGGAAGCCAACTCCACGGCTTCGCCGAAACAGCGCATGGCCAGAGCGAGGGAGACGCTCGAGGGTGTGTCGGGGAGCCATCCCGCCGCGTCGATCACTCGGGCCGTGCGGGGCAACCCGTCGGCACCGGCCATCGCCGTTCGGTAGAGGCGCGCTCGAACGAGCAGACGTCCATGCTGCTCCGGAGGCACGATCCCGAAGGTCACTGGCCAGTCTGCTGCGACACCCAGCAGCCGCCTGCATCCGGGGCACGCTGGGGTGCCATCCGCTTGCAGCACCTCGAGCAGCAGGCGATCCCCGAACTGGGGTATCGCGGCGTCCGTGGAGACGGAGACGAGCCACTGCGGCCGCTGCTCGCCTTCCGCTTGGCCACACCCCGTCTGCGCGAGCGCTAGCGCCCCGGCAATGGCAAGCCCCCCAAGCTCCGATCGTATCCTCACGGCTTTGTCTCACGATAGACGCATCTCGCACCAGTGGTGCTGGTTGCCGCGAATTCGGGTGAGGTGTTGCGGAGTGCTGCTAGCAGCAGCCCCTGCCCTGCCGAGAAGTTGCCGCCTCGAAGTGTGAAGAGTCCCCCGTCGGCCTCGCATACGGGGTCTCGAAGAGTTCCGTTGGACTTCCAGCAGTCGTCTGCGAAGGTCCTCCCGCTGTCCCGGCTCATCTCCGCGACACTGCCAGCCATGTCCAGCACTCCGTCGCGGCTGACATCGCCTCTGGAGTTGCACTCGCTGCTCTCAGGGTGAGAGCCGACCCGTTCCAGCGGTGGTTTGGCCTCGCAACGGACCAGGGATCCTGCGTAGGAGAAGCGCTCGAAGCTCGCGGTGCAACAATCGGCAGGCTCATTACCCCACGGATACAGATAGCCGCGCCCTCTCCCGCGCGCGGCGAACTCCCACTGCGCCTCGCTCGGTAGCTCGCCTCCAGCGTCGGCGCAGATGGCCTCCGCGACGCTTCGACGCATGCAGTTCAGTGGTGACTGATCATTGGCGGCAGAGTCGAGGCCCAGGAAGGAACAGGTGCTCTGAAATCGATCGCCTGGGAGGTATGTTTCCGGCGGGTGAATGGGCTCGCCGTTACGGTTCACGAAATCGCGATAGCGACCGACGGTGATCTCCGTGCGATCCATCCAGAACGGAGATATCAGCACGGGTACGAGTGGGTAGGGATCCAGAAAGCCACCACCAAGACCTGCGAAGTCGCGCTCGCCGAGCACCGCGAAGCCGCCGGGAATACATATCGTGTCGGGACCTGGTGAGGGGCCAGTGCATGGTTGCTCGAACGCTTTCGACCAGGTTCCGACCCGGGTCTCACCCGTCGCAGGGTCGGTAGGAAAGGCGGGCTCTTCGAACTGATGGTCTGCGTCGACGCAGCTCTTCGTATCGCGTCCAAAGCTGGCGCGAACTCCGAGGCAGTCGCCTCTCAACTCGATTCGCGCCGATCTCACTCCCGACTCTGGAAAGGTCAGGTCCACCACTCGATCGATCGTCGTATTCGACAACGGTTCCAGGGTCGGCAGACCGTTTGCTTCTCCTGGATCTGCGAACTGTCCTCGGAACAGCCTGAGCCTGAGGCGGACTGCGGCTTGTCCCTCTGCTCGCGGGACTCCGAACGACACCGGCCAATCCGAAGGCGTCGGCCCGACCACGTCAAGGAAGTCAATGACGTGACCCGAGGTATCGATCACGTCGATTCGCAGGGTGTCGAGCGCGGCGTCTCGGCTCAACCGGTCATCCTCGATCACCTGGCTTAGGGTCGGCATGTCCGTATCCACCTCGACGAACAGCTGAGGACGCACCTCACGTTCGGCCTGACAAGCTGCAGTAACCAGCGCAGCGAGCGCGCTGGCCTTGGCCATCGTGACTAGTCCGCGCTGGTGGTGCATTCGGTGTTACAGTGAATTTGCTCGCAGTCACCGAACGCCAAGTACTTCTCTGCTCCCGCCATATGGTCAGCAAGGCAGGCGTCCAGGCAGGGTGTCGAGTTGGTTCCGCAAGCTGCGCTGCACACGCTGAGACGAGCGCACTGATCGTCGGTCTGGCACGCCACGTCCTCCGCGCTGCAATGGTCTTTCAGGCAGCTCAAACAGGCGCTGGGGGGTTCGCCGCACTCTGCGGGGCATAGCGAGAGAATGCACGTTACCTTGGTCTGGAACTTGATGAAGTTCTCGGCCCCGGCCGCGGCGTCGCACTCCGCGACGCATTCGGAATAGTTGCCCGCGCACTGCTGAAAACAGTTGAAGTAGTCGAGGCATCCCTGGTCATCGCGACACGCTTGATCCGAGTCGCAGCACCGCTCCGCCTGGCACTTGTGACAGGAGTCCGTGTCGCTGGATGCGCCGCACTCTTGGCACAAGAGCTCGGGTTCGCACGCGCCGGCATCCGTTTCTCCTCCGCACGGAACGCAGACGTTCTGGGCCTCCAGGAGGCAGTCCTGGACATCAGTGCTGGAGACGTTGGAGAAGCACATGGCCACGCAGGCGGGATCCGGGTGGTCATTCGAAGTCGGGGCGCACGCATCGAGGCACTCGCTGGCTGCGGCGCAGGTCGGATCGCCGATGCAGTCGTCGAGTTCGCTCTCACACCGAGTCGCATAACAGTCATGGCACTCGGTACTGACCCAGCTTGGGGTCGCGCCAGCGTCCTGCTCAGGTTGGTTCGTGCCCTCCTCCGTGTCCGAACAGGCACCGTGGAATAGCAGTGGAAATAGCAGTGTGAATGCCAAGAATCGCCGCATCACAGACTCCGGACTTCACGATACAGGCGAGTCGCTGGATCGATCCATGGGCATTTCATCTAGCTCCCTGATCCGCGCGGATTGAAACCCCAGGCGCCGCAGCCATTGGATAGACGTTGACGGCGACTTGTCGAGTCCGGACACTGAATGAGTGGAGTTGCTAGAAGGGCTGGTGCTTGGAGGGCGCTATCGCCTCGACCGGCTCTTGGGAGAGGGCGGCATGGGGGCGGTCTGGGCCGCTCGCCACGTCATCACCAAGAAGGAGGTGGCGCTCAAGCTGCTCAAGCACGGAGGTGGGAGCAACGACAAGGTGCTCAGGCGTTTCCTACGGGAAGCAAGAGCAGTGAGCGCCGTTCAGCATCCCAACGTGGTGCAGGTGCACGACGTGATCCAGACGGAGGACGGTTCTCCCGTCATGGTCATGGACCTGCTCGACGGCGAGGACCTCGCCGCGAAGCTCCTCCGCGAGTCGCGCCTGGAGCTCGGCGAGCTTTCCCGCATCCTGCTGCCAGTCATCTCAGCGGTCGGGTGCGCTCACGCGGCCGGCATCGTTCATCGGGATCTCAAGCCAGAGAACATCATGCTGCACCGGCAGGCAGATGGGAGCGTCGTGCCCAAGGTGCTCGACTTCGGCATCGCGAAGCTGAGCGCCACCGAGGGGGGCGCGGCTGCGACTGCCGCCTTGACGCAGACCGGCGCGGTGATGGGCACGGCCTACTACATGCCTCCGGAGCAGGTCTTCGGAGAGAAGGACATCGACCAGCGGGCGGACGTCTGGGCGATGGGGATCATCATCTACGAGTGCCTGGCCGGGGTCAGACCGATCGACGGCGACAACTTCGGACAGATCTTCAAGGCCATCGCCATGGGATCCATCGAGCCGCTCGGCAACGTCGCGCCCTGGCTGCCTGAAGACGTCGTCGCTTCCGTGGGGCGCATGCTCACCCCCAGCCGGGCGGAGAGGAGCACGGACCTCCGCGAGATATACGAGGTTCTGAGTCGCCACACGGAAACCGTGGCGCGGTCGTTCGGGCCAAACGCGGTGATCCAGGACCGGGAGACCGTGCCGGTCCAGTCGACGGACGGGGTCACGCACG